>NZ_DJJJ01000067.1:0-134843 GCF_002434085.1 Acinetobacter sp. UBA6571
CACCGCCGATGGATGTGCATTATAGGCCATTTATTCCCTAACGCAAGCGGTATTTTACAAAATATCGTTCATCTGGATAATTCTTAAACAAAACATCTTTTTTTCACCATATTTCAAACAAATTTGCTTTAATACTGCTTGTAGAAGTTTTAGGAATTTTTATGCCTCACTTTCATTTTTTATGGGCAAGCTTACTGGCTGCCGGTTTTGCTTCTTCTAGTTTCGCTCAGGAGATTGCCCAGCCTGTTTCGGCTTCAGCAGAACAGGTTCCTGATGCTGAGGTGATTGATCCGGATCATCCGTCTCATCCTTCTCGTTTAGAAGCTTTAAGGCAGCTCAAGAATGTTACCCGTCAAGACTTAAAGGTAAATGCTAATGCAGCACAGCCTGAGGAGGTCAAAGATCCTTTACAACCTCTGAATCGTCAGATCTATGAATTAAACGATGCGCTTGATCGCACTATTATTCGACCGGTTGCTGTGCAATATGTAGAAAAGATACCTACTGATGTGCGGGGAACCTACCGCAATTTCCGCAAGAATTTAGGTGAACCCTGGAACGCAGTAAACCAGCTTATGCAAGGACGTCCGGCCCGCGCAGCAAAAACTCTTGGTCGTTTTACAGTAAATACCCTATCCAGTTTAGGTTTTGCTGATCCAGCGAGACGTGTAGGTTTAGAGAGTGAAGACGAGAACTTTGGTACAACTTTGGGCTATTGGGGAGTGCCGTCCGGGCCTTATCTGGTATTACCTGTTTTAGGTCCGAGTACTTTTCGTGATACTGTAGGTCGCGTAGTAGACAGTCAGGCACGACCACAAAAATATATTTTTGAAGATCACGAGGGCCTTTACTGGGGGGACCAGATGCTACGTGGTATCGATATTCGTTCCCAGCTACTTGATGTTGAAGATGTCTTACAGGGCGACCGTTATGCTGCCATCCGTGATATTTATTTACAGCGTAAAAACTATGAGATTGCCCAGAAAAAGGGCACTGATGCTGAAATCACTTTTATTGATGATGAGGCAGATGATGAAAATGCGGATCCTGAAATTATCTCGGATTAACTAATTGATAAATAGTTTTGCTAGATCCTTTTCAGTTACTCTAGCAACACTTTGATTTATATAATTAGTATATCTATTATGATGAACTTAAAATTTGTTTAAAACAGGTAAATCAACGCCTCTTATGTATTTTATTCAGCCCACTCGCCCTATTCCTTATTTGGATCGGGCTTTACATGCGCTTCCGAATCTGCAAATGATTCATATTGAGGATATCGATTTATACGACCCGACAATTATTGCAATTGCAGATGTAGAAGATTTCCTGGTTTATCAGTGGAATTTACCTACTGTAGTTATTGCTTTTCAGCATGAGGGGGCTGCACTTGCCAAAGCCTGGGAACAGGGAGCGTTAGCTGGCTGGATTTGGAATGATCTACCGGATCAGCCTGATCAGGCGTTGTTAAAAATAGATGCACAGTATAAACGTAATCAGGATAGTCGTGATCTGCCCTCAGCCGCAGAACTGCAAAAACGTCTTTTACCTAATCCTTTAGCCTTAAAAGATTATGAAATAGAAACTTTTTTTCAACCTTCAGCCTATCTGTCCGGTGACTGGTATGACTACTGGAAGCTGAATGATAAAGAAATTATTTTCTATTTAGCAGATGTTTCAGGCCATGGGGTAACCAGCAGCTTGTTAACCTCATGGATGGCTGCCTTTCATGGACGCTCTAAAACACCCTGTGAACTGATCAAGAAACTAAACGGTATGCTGATGCAAGAAAATATTGAAAAGCATATCACCATGATTGCCGGAATTTTAAACCTCGAAACCCATCAACTCCGCTGGTCCAGCGCGGGACATTATCCGCCCGCTATTTTGTTTGAACCACATAAACCACCGAAAATTTTAAGTACGAGCAGCTTTCCATTAGGCTTGACAGATGATCTAGAAGTTGAAGAGTTTGAATGTTATCTGAACCAGCATGCACGGTTCATTATCTGTTCAGATGGCGCCCTTGAACCCTTTGATGGGCGTTTGAATGAACAGTTTGAACAACTGGTCCAACATCTGGAAAAACAGTCATTTGAGCCTCCGAGTCATGTTGCAGATGACATTGCTATCTTAAGTCTATGTCGAAAGAATTAACTGATTTATCAATATAATACTCTTTAGCTATAGCTATGATGACTATCGGCCACTTGAGTCTGTAGCCCCCCTATGTGATAATTTTCATATCCTTCTCTGCAAATGGCATTTATATGTCAACAGGTCATGTTGAATATGCAAGCTTGAATGGAACGCATATTTTCAAACTTATTGGTGAAGTGCGAGCCCAATCTTGTATAAGTCTAGACAAACTACTTGGTAAAATTGAGCAACAAGCAGGTGTCGTGGGTGCAATCGTCGATTTGACCCAGACCACTTTTATTGACAGTACTGTATTAGGTATTTTGGCGAAGCTGGGCTTAAAACTTAAGCAGACCCATAATATTCAGGCTGTCATGCTCTCTACCAATTCCGATATTACGACTCTGGCCAATAGTATGGGGCTGGGGCAGGTTTTTGTAATTTTAAATTACTGCGGTGATCCAAACGTTTGCACACGTACACTTGTTGAAGAGCATGTAACTCATGGTGCTATGTTGACTACTGTACTCGATGCTCACCGAACCCTAATGAAACTCAACCAGAATAACCAGAACATGTTTGAACCTCTGGTGAAACAGTTGCAAAAAGAACAGGATACACTGGATCAGGTATCTGAACGTAAAAATGCGCCTTCGACCTGAAGCCTAAACAAACGGAGTAGCTGATGCCATTACTTTCTGTTGTTCAAATGAATTCCCAAAATCTGATTGAAGATAACTTCATCGAGATTGAACGTTTGATGCAGCAGAGTAAGGCTGAAGGTGCCGAGCTTATTGTATTTCCGGAAAATTTCGTCTGTTTTGCAGCAGGTAAACAGCGTGAAACGGCTGAACAGTTTGAACATATTCAGCGCCGGTTAGAGCAGCTGGCACATCATTATAATCTTTGGATCATTGCAGGTACATTGCCCTGCCCGTTTCGTCCTGATGGCTCTACCATAAAAGATGGTCGGGTACGTACGACCAGTTTATGTATCAGTCCGGAAAAAACCGAAGGACGTTATGACAAAATTCATCTGTTTGATGTTCAGGTTGGGGATGCTGTAGGTGGTTACCAGGAATCTAAAGTATTTGAACCTGGTGACGAGCCTGTAGTTATTCATACACCATTTGGCCAAATCGGGCTTATGGTGTGTTATGACCTTCGCTTTCCAGAGCTGGCTCTAACCCTACGTCAGCGTGGTGCTAATATTTTAACTGCGCCAGCTGCTTTTACTTACACTACAGGCCAATTACACTGGCAGTTACTTTTACAAGCTCGCGCAATGGATAGCCAATGTCAGGTTTTAGGTGCAGCGCAGCAGGGTTGGCATGGTGAAAAGCGCCAGACTTGGGGACATACAGCCGCAGCAGACTCACGCGGCCAGCTGCTGGCTATGGTTAACAATGAAGGTCCGGGCCTGATTACCGTTCCTTTTGACCTGCAAGAACAGCAGTCTGTACGTAGCTCTATGCCTCTCATGCAACATCGAAAACTGGTCACGTTCTGATTTAATTTAGTTTTAGATTTTTTTACAAAAAAACCAATTTATTCTGGTCTTTAATACGCCACGATAACACTACAACTATTCGCTTATAGGTAATAAAATGGCTTTAGAAAAAGTAGTTTATCGTGCACATGCAAAAGCAACAGGTGGCCGTGATGGTCGCGCAACCTCATCTGACGAGATTTTAGATGTAAAACTGGCTGTACCAAAGGAAATGGGCGGTCCTGGTGGTGGCACTAACCCTGAACAATTATTTGCGGCTGGCTATTCTGCCTGCTTCTTGGGTGCAATGAAATTTGTTGCGGGCCGTGATAAATATAGCATGCCTAAAGATGCTTATATTGACGGCGAAGTAGGAATTGGGCCGATACCGACCGGTTTTGGTATTGAAGTCACACTCAATATTCATTTAGAAGGAATGGACCAGACTGAAGCGGAAAAACTGGTTGAAGCTGCTCATATTGTCTGTCCATATTCAAACGCGACTCGCAATAATATTAATGTTGATTTAAAAATTACGACTTAAAAGTAAAATGGCATTATAAAATTCAAAAACAGAATTTTATAATGCCCTGATTAATATTCTTATAAAATGACTTATTCGGCTGCTTCATTGGTAACGCGAAGCACTTCTTCTAAAGTTGTTTTACCCTGCAATACTTTACGCAAGCCGTCTTCGCGAATTGAACCTGCATGTCTGCGGGCAAAATTTTCCAGCTCATACTCTGCTGCATTCCCATGAATCAGACGGCGCATCTGCTCATCAATCGGAACAATCTCATAAATAGCTGTACGCCCAGTAAAGCCGGTATGGGCACAGTGTTCGCAGCCCTTAGGTACAGGTAAACGAACTGGTTCTATCTGTTCAAAAGAGTTAAAGATATGCTGCTCAAAACTATCAGCCTCACGCCAATTAACACAATGTGCACATAAAGTACGTACCAGACGCTGAGCCACCACACCAATTAAAGAACTTGAAAGTAAAAAAGGTTCAATGCCCATATCTTTTAGACGTGTTACTGCACCAATAGCGGTATTGGTATGGAGTGTAGAAAGTACAAGGTGGCCGGTCAAAGAGGCCTGCACTGCGATTTCAGCTGTTTCCAGATCACGAATTTCCCCGACCATAACCACATCTGGGTCCTGACGCAGCATAGCTTTTAAAGCCCGCGCAAAAGTCATATCTACTTTGGTATTAACCTGGGTCTGGCCAATTCCTTCAAGTTGGTATTCAATAGGATCTTCGGCTGTCAGGATATTACGGCTACCATCATTCAGATCAGACAAAGCCGCATATAAAGTCGTGGTTTTACCAGAACCGGTTGGACCGGTCACCAGAATAATACCATGGGGTCGGTGCACCAAAGTTTTTAACCGTTCATAATCTTCTGCAATCAGGCCGAGATGCGTCATATTAAGACGACCCGCCTGTTTGTCGAGCAGACGCATAACAACCCGCTCACCATGCGAAGAAGGTAAGGTCGAAACACGAACATCAACTTCGCGTCCGGCAAGACGAAGTGAAATACGGCCATCTTGTGGAATACGTTTTTCGGCAATATCCAGACGGGCCATTACTTTAATCCGGGACACCAGCAAAGGTGCAAGCTCCCGCCGTGGCTGAACGATTTCTCGCAACTGTCCATCGACCCGCAGACGAACTGAAAGTTTTTTCTCAAAAGATTCAATATGGATATCGGATGCACCGACACGAATTGCCTCAGACAGCAAGGCATTAATCAGACGAACGATGGGTGCATCATCTTCCTGATCCATCAGGTCTTCTGCTTCAGGTACCTGATCTGCCAGGCTCAGCAAATCCGGATGGTCTTCGAGCCCTGCAGCTACCTGCTGTGATTCACCGGTATCACCGGCATAACTGGATCCTAATAAACTATTGAACTCTTGCGCACTGCATAACTGATAATGTACCGGGCGGCCCAGTAGCCGACGAGCCTCCTGCAAAGCAAGGGGAGTCGTGTCTTCACGACGCATGATATAGACTTGGTCCCCTTCATAACGCAAGATGACGCCATGACGTTTTGCAAAACTGTAAGGTATTTGTAGTTGTTTAAGTATTTGCATCACAACTTATAATAATAGAAAAATTGGTTTTGAGTGTACTCTATGCATATGACAGCGTGAAGTCTGTTTTTTGCTAAAGATGTGATGAAAGGAATAACTGGTCTTGACAAATTACAATGAAAATTTCGAGCCTGAATCTTCTACTATCAAGTGGTGGGGTGAACAGCAATTTGATATGAACCAGAATAAAGCCTGGCAGTTCGGTTCATTATTTTTTCGTCTGACTCGCAGTCAGCGCGAGTGGCAACTTGAATATCATCGACCACAGTTTCAGCATGATGATGAGCAGGAATGGCGTATCATTGAAGAACCAGATTTTATCTTTCCACAGCCGGTTGAGATTGAACGTTATATGTTTAAAAAAACACATAGCAAATTCCAGCTCATGCCTCGTCTGGCTGACCGCTCTGTCGTAATTAAACCGGTCAATCCAATTTACATTCCAGCAGGGCAACGCGGTACGCTTTATATCAGCACTCCCTTATGGATTGCCGGTTTTGTAGAAAGTCAGCGAGATCCTTTATTCGATTTACCGGTCATTCTTTCTAAAGATACTTGGTTTGGCCCAGACCAGCGTACCGGTGAAATGTGCTATGCCACTGCAGTGGATGGCCGTACTGAACTAAGCCAGCTTAAACCGCGTGCTTTTCGCGCAGTAACCCCTATTCATTTTCATAATACCAGCAATCAGCAGCTGCGTTTTGACCGCATGAATGTGCCTGTACCTGCCTTGCCTTTGTTTTATAGCGGAAAAACTGGCCGTTTATGGACTTCACAGATTAAAGTTCTGCATGAAGGACTGGACCGTCCTCCGCGGGTAAGAATTGAAAACCAGACCCCGCCTCTGGCTGGCGAGGTTCAGTATATTCATCCCCCGCGCTCTCCAGGTGGAGCACTATTTAACATGTTTGATTCATTCTTCTAAGAGGTGGTCATGGCTGATACAAATATTCCAAAAGAAGTGACCCAAAGCCTCAAAGGAATCTTTACCAATATTAATCTGGACCGTTTAAGTGAAATCTTGGTGGGGCTGGTACTTTGCCTGATTGGTTTCTTGATTGCCCGGGTAATTTCCAATACTTTTATCCGTACGGTAGGTTTACGTTTTAATGCTCATCAGCGCCTAGTCTGGCGCCGCGGTATTTTTTATTTTATCTTTCTGCTTTTTGTAATTGCCAGTTTAAAGGAAGCCGGTTTCAAACTTAGCGTTTTTCTTGGCGCCGCCGGTATTTTAACAGTAGCTTTAGGTTTTGCTTCGCAGACCTCTGCAACCAACCTGATTAGCGGTCTCTTCCTGATTGGTGAAGGTTCCTTTGAGGTCGGTGATACCATCCAGATTACTCTCATCCGTGGCCATGTGATTGAAGGCGAGGTTCTGTCAATTGATCTGCTTTCGGTCAAATTGCTCACCCTCGATAATGTTTATGTGCGTTTGCCGAATGAACAGCTGATTCGGGCACCAGTCATGAATCTGTCAAAATTTCCTATACGGCGCATCCCCATTACCCTCGCGATTAATTTCCATGAAGATATTATTAAAGTACGGGAAGTTCTGCTGGAAGTTGCCAATAAGTATCCTCTGGTTTTGGACGAACCTAAACCGGCAGTGACAGTAACGGCATTTCGAGAATCATCAATTGAACTATTGTTCGCCGTATGGTGTAGCCGGGAAAATTATCTGCAGGTCCGTGATGAAATGCAGGAATTGATCCGTAATGGCTTTGTCGATAATCAGATTGAAATTCCTGTTCCCAAAATGGGCTTTGTTGACCGCCCCCCTCTCACTGCTGCATTGGCTAATGAAGATATTGATACATATGCGAATGCCAGAGAAATAAAACGTGAGCCTAAACTTTAGGCTCATCATCTGTCGACTGTTGTATGGCAGGTGGCAGAGGTGCCAGATAAGCAATAATCAGCATCACGATTCCGGCCCCAATAAACGAGAACACCCGGGTAATAGTGCCACTTTGCGATAGATCCAGAAAGACCAGTTTTGCCACTACAATAGCCAGTAAGGCTGCACCGATAAACCAGATCTGTCGCAACAAGCGGCGACTGGCCAGCGTCATCAGGATAAAAGCAAGGATAACCCACAACAGGGTTAAACTGAGCTGAACTGTCCCATTACTCCAAATTGCTGTTCCCCAAAGTGGCGTACCCATGTAATGATGTAAGCCACGTACCATGATACTGCTCATAACCAGCAAGCTCACCAGAATCGAACCAATCTTGAATGTCCATTCCAGATTTTTATCATGGAATCGATATTGATAAATCGCCCAGAGTAAACCAGCCATTACTCCAATCGAAAGCAGATCGGCAGGATTAAGAATTACTGTCCAGTAGGCATATTCAGCAACCTGAACATCAATGCTCAGGCCAGTCAGCCACAACAGACTTAAACACCACACTGTAATAGAATGCATCAGTAAAGGTGTTTTTGAGTAAATTACCCAAGCGCCATACAATGCAGGAATTAAGCCCAGTGCCAGAAGTGGCGTTGTTGGCAAAATAGCCAAACCAGTAACAGCCAACAATAACCAGCTAACCGCAGCCCAAAATTCTTTTACTGATTGACTGTTATGTTCAGGTTTTGTCCATAATGTTATAAAAGCAGTAACGGCCGAAGCAAACAGGAACGAATATTGAGACCCCGATGTACTCCATGCCAGATTAGTCCACAAATTTTCCTGCCAGATCGCAGCACCTAAAAATAATAAAAATAGCGTATTGATAAATAACTGTACCAGCAACCAATTTACTTGGGTTTTCCAGTGCATAAATGCTGTAAATACTGCAGATAAAAGAGCTGCCATAGCCAGATATGGGCTTAAACCCTGCCCTTGCAGACCAAGACTGTGTACAGCGGCGGCGGCTCCCGCATAAAGACCTAAAGCCAGTAAAATACAGCTTAATACACTGCTACTAAAATACCTTTCTTCAGAGGGCTGATGCTGTAACAGGTAATATACTGATATCAGCTGGGCAAACGCATAAATTGCTGTACTTAAAACCGGAAACTGGATTTGGCTCCAGATTTGATAAAACAGGGTCACTGAACTTAGCAAAAGTAATGCTACCCCAATATAACGGCTAAATCGGTAGCGTTCAGTTACGCCCCAGACAATTAGAGCGGCGCCCTGTACGACCCAGCCAATGGTGCTCCAGTGTGCCCCTTGGGCCAGCGGAAAAATTAGCGCAATAAAAGCAACCGATAAAATAAAGAAACTTTTAGCGAGTAAAGATAGCTCCTGCTGTCGCTGACGAATCCAGAGTGTTAATCCGGCATAGATGAGCGCCAGCAAGGCAGCACCTAGAGTCAAAGCAAATGTGTTATCGCGCATTAACCAGGCATGCAGGGAAAAACCCAGCACGGGCACACTAAAGATCAGGCTCACATCAAGCAATGGCTGTAAACGGCCCTGTTCTTGCTCAGGATGGCTAAGTAATTGTCTTAAACTTAATGCGTGTTTACGTGCAATTAACTGGCTGTAGCGAATACTTAGCCAGATAAAGAGCAGAATATGCAGCCAGATGATGAGATCAAGGATGAGATACTGTTTTGCTTCGCTATATATGACGATGACACTACCACCTAACAGCATGGTGACGAAGAATGCAATGTGATTAAGAATTTTCCAGGACTGAACAAAATTAACTACAGCCACTGCCAGATTAATTAATAAATAATAGCCCAGTAAAAACACTGTATCCGGATGATACTGTGGAATGACCAGGGGCGCCGCATAGGCCATTCCTAAAGCTAGTATAGCCAGATAAACAGCATGCTGTTTGAGGCTCAAATAACTGGTCACTATCAACAGTGCTGCAAAGAGCATACTGGCTATAGACAGGCTGGTAATAACTCCATAATGATGGGCAAATACCAGTGTCAGGAAAATAACAGCGAGTCCTACCCCCTGTAATGCAACAGCAAATAAAAGATTTCTCTTTTGCAGACTATAGCCAAAAAATGTAATAGCACCGCCAATACAAGCAATAAACCCTAAGCGAAAACCCAAGCTGAGTTGCCAGTGTTCACTGGCAAAGCGGAGTAATAATATGACTCCGATCATCAGCACTGCCACAGCGACTCGCAAGATTGGATTACCATGTACCATCCAGTTAATGGCAGGCTGCCACCAGCTTGAAGCAGCCGGTTCTGGTGCTACTGCTGGTACTCTATCTGGTTCGGTAACAGAAGATCCGGTATGAGCTGGCCCTGAAGGAGAAGTCTGTTCGGAAAGTATTTCTGCTTCTTGCCTGCTTTGCAGTTGCCGGGCGGGTAACGGAAGTAAAGAAGGTTCAGCCAGTGAATGATGCTGCTCCAGATTAGCCAAACGTTGTTGCAACCGGTTAAGCAAATGAATCAGACAAATGATAAAAATTATAATTGCAAGCCAGAGCATACTGCGCCAGTCACTTAAATAGATCACTGCCCCAAACAGCACACTTGCATATATCCCTGCTTTTTGCCAAACCAGATCGGTTACTGGCTGTATAAATTTCGCCCGCTGTTCTAGCTGCTGCAAACGCTGTTGCATATTTGAAACCAGCTGGATGAGTAATATGCTGAAAAATAAACTGGCGCCGACCATGCCAAGCTCAAAATTAACAACTGCAGAGCCAGCAAAAATAACGACAAGTATGATCAGAAGAAAAATGAAATATCCCTGCTTATCTTTGTTATACATGGGCAAATTGAGTATTCCTGTCCAATTTTGGCTATCTTAACCGATCTCTTATCAGATAAAAGAATTTGCATACAAACTGCTGCAAAATTCATATTCTGCATTGCAGAGAAAATTCACGTAGAATAAAGCCATTCGATTGTAAGGAAGTATTCAATGCCACCATTTGTCTTGGTTGATGGGTCCTATTTTTTATTCCGGGCATTTCATGCGCTGCCTCAATTAACCACTTCAACCGGGTTACATACCAATGCAATCCGTGGCGCGATTTCTGCAATACAAAAACTGATGCGCCGCATCCAGCCCACCCATATGGCTGTAATTTTTGATACACCCGAGCCTACTTTCCGCCATGAGCTGTCGCCACTTTATAAAGGTGACCGCCCAAGCATGCCAAGTGAACTCTCCCAGCAAATTCCTTATCTGCATGCCCTGATCCGGGCTTTAGGTATTCCCCTTTATTCCCTGCCGGGTGCCGAAGCTGATGACATCATTGGAACACTGGCAAAACGCGCTGAAGCTGCCGGCCATCAGGTCCTGATCTCTACTGGTGACAAGGATATGGCACAGCTGGTCACAGATAAAGTGACACTGGAAGACAGTTTTAAAGACAAACCGATGGATATTCAGGGAGTCTTTGAGAAGTTTGGAGTATGGCCTCACCAGATTATTGACTACCTGACCCTGATGGGTGATGCCTCAGATGGTATTATGGGTGTACCAGGTGTAGGGGCAAAAACTGCTGCTAAACTACTCAATGAATACGGTTCACTTGGGGGCATTCTAGAAAATGTAGAACATATTAAGGGTAGAGTCGGCCAGAGTATTAAGGATAATCTCGAAGGTATAACCATTGACCATCAGCTGGCTACCATTGTATGTGATCTTGACTTGAATATAAGCTGGGAAGACCTAAAACTGGCAGATCCGCATGTAGAAACCTTGCGTAATCTGTATACCGAACTTGAGTTCCGTAATCAGCTACAATCCCTAGATCACCCCCATAATCCAAATAACACTACTTATAAACAGGCTTCAGCTCAAGCTACGGCTTTACCTGCAAATAAAGATATACCAGATGAACATGCTACTTTGAGCAGTGAAGAAGACCGGCTGGGCGAAGCAACTTATCATACCGTGCTGACCCAGGCAGACTGGGAACTGTTATTTCAGCGTATGTCTAGCGAAACCCGCTTTGCTATTGATACTGAAACAACAAGTCTGGACTACCGGGTAGCAGAAATGGTCGGCTTCTCTGTCGCCTTTGATGCAAAAGATGCATATTACGTTCCTCTGGCACATGACTATGCAGGTGCACCTGAGCAGCTGAACCGTGAACAGGTTATGGCTCAAATCAAGCCTATTCTGGAAAATGATCAGGTTGAAAAAATTGGCCATCATCTTAAATATGATGCCCATATCTTTGCCAATCATGGAATTGAACTCAAGGGCTGGTTTTTTGACACCATGCTGGCCTCTTACGTGCTGAACTCGGTGGCTACCCGTCATGGTATGGATGATGTCGCGCGCCTATATTTAAGTCACCTGACCACTACCTTTGAGCAGGTGGCGGGGAAAGGTGCCAAGCAGAAGAGTTTTAACCAGATTGAGCTGGAAGTGGCTTCACCTTATGCAGCCGAAGATGCTCACGTTACTTATCGCCTCTATGAAGTACTGGCTGAAAAATTAAAAGCTCATCCGGAACTTTGCAATATTTTATATAATATTGAAATGCCGGTTGCCCGTATTCTGACGGGTATGGAAGAAGATGGTATACGTCTAGACCACGGCTTTCTGGACCAGCTCAGCGTAGAGTTTGCCAAAACCATGCAAGAGCTAGAACAGCAAGCAATGGAAATGGCTGGTGAAACGTTCAATATTGCTTCTCCGAAACAGGTAGGTGAAGTACTTTTTGAAAAACTCGGCATTAAAGGTGGTAAAAAGACTGCCACAGGCCAGTTCAGTACTAGCGAAAGTATTCTGGAAAAAATCGAGCATCCAATTGCTGCTGTAATTCTGGAACACCGCAGTCTTGCTAAATTGAAGAGCACCTATACAGATGCTCTGGTCAAGCAGTCCAATAATTCTACCCATCGGGTACATACCAGCTACCATCAGGCACTTACTGCCACCGGACGTCTGTCATCATCTGATCCGAACTTACAAAACATTCCAATTCGCGGAGAAATTGGCCGACAGATTCGTAAAGCCTTTATTGCTCCGGCTGGTCGTGTCTTGCTGGCTGCTGACTATTCGCAAATCGAATTGCGTTTAATGGCCCATTTCTCGCAAGATGATGCCCTGCTAGATGCTTTCCGCCACGGTCAGGATGTTCATCGCCGTACAGCAGCTGAAGTTTTGGGAATCGCCCTTGAAGACGTCACCAATGACCAGCGCCGGCAGGCTAAAGCTGTAAACTTTGGACTACTGTATGGCATGTCTGAGTTCGGTCTGATTCGTCAGCTTGGTTTTACCCGTCAGGAATCGCAGGATTATATCAAACAGTATTTTCACCGTTATCCGGGAATTTATGAGTATATGCAACGTACCCGTCAACTGGCTTTGGAACAGGGCTTTGTAGACACGCTATTTGGTCGCCGTTTATACACACCAGATATTGATGCCCGTAACATGATGGTACGCAAAGCAGCTGAACGTGCTGCGATTAACGCACCATTACAGGGAAGCGCGGCAGATATTATTAAACTGGCCATGATTTCGGTAGATAAAATCTTACCGAAAGATCAGGCGCGTTTATTACTTCAGGTTCATGATGAACTGGTATTCGAGGTTGATGAAAATATCGCAGATGAGCTGGCCCCTCAACTGGCTGAGGTTATGGAGTCGGTAGTCGAAATCTCTGTACCTTTACTGGTAGAAGTAGGTAAAGGTTGTAACTGGGAAGAGGCACACTAAGTTACGACTTGCTTTACCCAATCACCAGAAAATAAAAAAGGACCTAACGGTCCTTTTTTATTTTAGCGCTTTATAAACCCACTAACAAAATCCGGGCAACTTCATTCATCAAAATCTCGGCAATATAGAGCGCCAGGAATGCCAAAATTGGAGACAGGTCAATCATCCCCATATTAGGCATCAAGCGGCGAAACGGTGCCAATAAAGGTTCAGCCAGATCTTGAATGACTTCAATATAAGGCCCGCGCGACTGGGTAAACATCACCACCCAGCTTAGGATGATCGTTGCAAAAATCAGATAGCGACAGAAACGTAATAAATCCTGAATCATGGTCACAAAAGTCAAGATCACCAGATGCACAGGGCTGTTTGGCATAACACCAGACAGATACATCAGGCCGAAAATCTTGAGCAGATATAACACCACGATCAGAACCAGAGCTGCCAGATTTACACGGCCTTTACCGAGTGTTGGCAGGATACGGCCGAACACATCAACAATCTTGGTTGCCTTGACCGTAGACATTACTACCGGGTTGTAAGGATTCACCGCAGCCAACTGGACCAAGAAACGGAAGAAGACGAGCAAAATCGCTACGTTAATGATAATGCCAAAAATTAGCGCAGAATTTGCACCCATACTTTAACTTTCCTAATCAAATCAAATTATTTAGTGCTTTCACTCAGCTCTTGTGCGAGTTCCTGGCTGCGTTTTTTCGCTGCAGCAAGTGCAGCCTGAATATTCTGGGAAATCTGGGCACGATCAAACATTTCCAGTGCAGCCTGTGTTGTGCCGTTCGGTGAGGTTACATTTTTACGTAACTCAGACGGTGAGCTGGAGCTGGTAATCGCCATTTGTGCAGCACCTAAAGCTGTTTGTAAAGTCAGTGCGGTAGCTACTTTCTCATCCAGACCAAGATTTTTACCCGCCTGTATCATACTTTCCATCATATAGAAAAAATATGCCGGGCCAGACCCAGAGACCGCAGTAACGGCATCAATCTGTTCTTCGGTATTAACCCACAAGGTCAAACCGGTCGATGCCAGAATCTGGCTAGCCAGATCACGGTCCGCCTGCTGCACAGCAGGGCTGGCATATAATCCGTGTGCACCAGTCTGTACCAGTGCCGGTGTATTCGGCATTACCCGTACCACCTGATCACTCTCGACCAGCTCAGCGATAGTTGCAATCTGAGCACCTGCTACAATTGAAATAAGCAGTTTTCCAGCAAACAGACCTTTTAAAGGTTGCAATACCTTAGCCAATACCTGTGGTTTAACAGCCAGAACGACCACATCGGCATCATGAATAGCTGCAACATTGTCTTCAGTCACATGGATATCTTTTTCCTGAAGCAATGAACGAATCTGTTCAACCGGATCAGCTACTGTAATACGGGTAGCAGGCAACCCACGTGCTAACAGGCCACCAATTAAGGCTTGTGCCATATTGCCACCGCCAATAAAACAGATATTGCAATTTAAAGCTGTGCTCATGTTCAATGCTCGTCATTTACATTTGTTGTTGCTGAGTGATTAATACCGGTTGCCAGCCACCTCGCTCACAATATGGAGATTGCGCCAACCAAAACCCTTTGGGCGTAAAAACCCCAAGCATAACATTATCTCGGCTTAATATTTGAATCTGATGACGCTGCCAAGGAAAAATTTGTGCTTCCTGAATAGCCTTTTTGAGCGGCCATGCACCTACCCGGCCATAAAGATGAATTCTTTCCCCACCTTGCCGCGATGTTAATACAAGATTCTGCTTCAATAAATCTGCTGATAAACCGACTGCTTGCGGTTGAATCTGATAATGGCCAGAAGCAGTTTGGTAAACATGAGAAAGCTCGGGAATAAGACTTTGTTCAGAAATGAGCTGACTGTTTTTCTCAGCCATATATTCATCTGTCTGTAAACGGTAAAGCTGCCCATGATAACGAACATAATAATACTTGTTCCAGTGTAGCGCCGCCTGTGCATCGGCTTTGGCAGCAATAACTTCATGCTGAATCCGCTCAACCATTTCAAAAGCTGGCCGATATATACCTTCACCTTTCATCCATACTGAAAGCAGTTGTCGCTGTCGGGGTTTTGAAAGTAATTTTAATCTTGCGAGATCAAGCTGCTGTGCATTGCCACAATTTTTTAAATCCTCTTGTAATACTTCCTGCAGAATCTCATCGGCATCCTGCATTAATGAAGCTGTGCGGGTGACTGCCTGCTGCATTTTAGAAAAGCGGGAAGCTAAGAGCGGCCAGAGCATTGTTCGGCACCAGGCACGGTCGTAATAGGTATCATTATTTGAAGGATCATCAATAAAACTGATGTTTAATTGTTCAGTCCATTGGCAAATCTGCTCACGGGAGAGGGACAGCATCGGACGCCAGATTGGCATTTCATGACGCTGATCCAGCTGTTTCATAGCAGAGAGTCCAGAAATACCCGTGCCAGAAAACAATCTTAACAATACGGTTTCTGCCTGATCCTGCTGATGATGGGCAAGAACAAGTACTTCGCCAGATTTAATATGCTGATGATAAGCCTGATAGCGCGCTTCACGGGCCTGACGTTCAAGATTACCTGCATTTACATGTACAGGCTGCACAATGCATGGAACATCAAGCTTCATACATTCAGCTTGCACATGAACACCCCAGGCCCTACTCTGAGCCTGTAACTGGTGATCAACATAGATAGCCCTGATCCGTCCGGGGCAAAGCGCCGCCATAAAATATAATAGGAGCATGGAATCCATGCCCCCACTACATCCGATCAGGAAAGAAGTTTCTGGTGAAAACTGCTCAAGCTGTTTTAAGCAACCAGACCTGAATTCTCGCTGCCAAACTTCATTAAACGTTGGTAACGTGCCTCGCATCGTTCGCTAGCATCCATTCCTTTCAATTCATCAAGTGCCTGTTTAAGCACTTCTTGAAGACGGTCCATAACCAGTTCGGGATGTAAATGTGCTCCCTCACCTTCATCGACGACATATTCTACAATACCCAGTGCCTGAAGTTTATCTGCTGTTAATGATAACGCTTCACTGGCCTGTTCTGCCTTTTCAGCAGTTTTCCATAAAATAGAGGCACATCCTTCTGGCGAGATTACAGAATAAATACTGTGTGACAGCATAATCACGCGGTCTGCAACCCCGATTCCCAGCGCTCCGCCAGAACCGCCTTCACCCAGTACCGTTGCAATAACCGGAACTTTCAGGCTTGAAAGCTGGGCAAGACTACTGGCGATAGCTTCAGCCTGTCCCCGCTCTTCAGCCCCTACACCCGGGTATGCGCCCATAGTGTCAATAAACGTAAATACCGGCAGATTGAATCTCTCTGCCATATCGAGTAGACGTTGTGACTTGCGATAGCCTTCAGGATTGCACATCCCAAAATTATGTTGCAATTTCTCACGAGTGCTACGACCGCGGTGCTGTCCTACCACCATCACCGGCTGGCCATCAAAACGAGCCAATCCGCCGATCATCGCGCCATCATCGCCAAAAACGCGATCACCATGCAACGCATCGAACTCTGTAAAAATTTCGCCCACATAATCCAGAAATTGCGGACGTTCCGGGTGACGTGCAATTTGAACTGTTTTCCATGCTTTAGATTGAGCAGCTTTGTTCTTCATAGGCCGAGTATTATTCCTGAATTAACAAAATTGAGTTAATTGATAAATTTTTCCGACTGAATATTCAACTCAATATCCCAATGCTTGAACTGCACTTGCTCATCCTGCAAATCTGCAATCAGCAGAGGCCATTGTTTGGCATCACCCGAAACACTGAGTTGCCATTGTTGATCATTTACTACAGACAGTTCAATGGCAGGAAGCACCTGATCACTGCGACTATGATTGATTAAAACTGCTAAACGTAATAACAGGCAAAGATAGGCCAGTTTTTCGCCTCCTGCCCGCGTTACTTCAATTTTTGCTTCATGACGCAGCTTGCGGCGATGAAAGCCCACCAGCCGAGACAGATGATTTTGATCAATCTGGGAGAATCCCGGAATATCGGAATGTTGAAGTAAATAGGCACCATGACGATGATATCCACCATGACTGATTGCAAGACCAATTTCATGCACATAGGCGGCACGACGTAGCAGATCGCGATCATCACAAGTCAGATTTAATGATTCTGCCACGCCATCAAATAGTTGCTGGGCAGTTTTTACTACACGCTCTGCCTGTTTCGGATCAGCGTTATAGCGTCCCATCAATGCCTGTACACTACGGTCCCGAATATCTTCATGCTTAAAACGTCCCAACAGGTCATACATCACCCCTTCACGAAGTGCACCATCTGAATACACCAGTTTATCTAGCTCCAGGACTTCAAATACAGCATACAAGATGGCAATCCCGGCAGGTAAAACAGCACGCCGGTCATCTTTTAAACCTTCGAAATCAATTTCAGAAGCATGCTTAAACTTAAGCAGTTTCTCTTTTAATTTATATAGACCTTCACGGGTAACTTTTTCCTGCTCGTCACTCAACCCCATATTAACCATAATCTGACGGCAGGCCTTAATGGTTCCACTTGAGCCTACGACAGTATCCCATCCTTCAGTTTTATAGGTATTAGCTATTGCAGAGAGCTCTTTACGTGCAGCAACCACAGCTTTATCAAAAGCTTTTACAGAAATAGAGCCGTCAGCAAAATAGGCTTTGGTATAGGCCACACAACCCATCTGTAAAGATTCAGTATGCAAGGGTTCAAACTCTTCACCAATAATCAGCTCAGTTGAACCGCCACCAATATCGACGACTAGCCGGCGGCCACCATTAGCAATAGTATGTGAAACTCCCAGATAAATCAGACGGGCTTCTTCACGCCCTGCAATGATTTCAATCGGCTTTGGCAAGATTTCGGCAGCTTTTTGAATAAATTCATGCCCGTTTTTCGCTTGACGCAAGGCATTGGTTGCTACAATTCGCATGCGGGTAGGTTGTACTGAACCCAAACGCGCCACAAAACGGGCAAGGCAGGCTAAACCCCGCTGTTGTGCAGCTTCAGTCAAGTTTTTATTTTCATCAAGGCCGGCCGCCAGTTGAACTTTTTCTGACATTGAGGCAACTTTTTTGACTTCCCCATGATCAACTCTGGCAATTGCAAGATGAAAACTGTTTGACCCCATGTCTATGGCAGCAAGCAATTCTTCATCGATCAAAAAATCAGACATTCTTTACACATACCTTCACCGAATTGTCGCTTAGAGTAATTCACATGCTATGAATTTAAAAGACGTTTACTCAACATTTACTCGAGTTTATATTTTTTGTTTTACTTAATGATTGTGTATCACGATTGTCAGTATCGTGAGCTTCCATTAGACAAAACAACAGATAAGAGGAAAAATAACTTTAACTCTTTCATTGAACCTGATGGCTGTGTAATATTCGCAAAATTACAATGCTATCTTTAAAATACTTTTGGAGTCATACCCATGTCTGCTAATATTGTTAATACAACTGATGAAAACTTCCAGGCAGATGTTCTGGACGCTGAAACTCCAGTGCTGGTAGATTTCTGGGCAGGATGGTGTGCCCCATGTAAGGCAATTGCTCCTGTACTTGAAGATTTATCACGTGAATACGAGGGCAAGGTCAAAATCGTTAAAGTTGACGTGACTTCATGCGAAGATACGGCTGTAAAATACAATATCCGTAATATTCCAGCACTGTTGATGTTTAAGAATGGCGAAGTTGTAGGTCAGCAGGTAGGTGCTGCTCCACGCTCGAAACTGGCTGCATTTATTGACGAAAATATCTAATCTGGTTTTAAACATCCGTTATAAAAATACGCTGTTATAAAATAGCGTATTTTTTTCATGCTTAAATTGACAAACTTCCTGTTCTGACTTATATTTCATGCTCAAGAAACGTTGGAGCAATTCTCGCTCTCCACTTTCTTAAAAGATACAAAACATAAGATCGCCGCTCGGCAACAGAAAGTGTTTTATACATTTCTCTTCGATACAACTAATCAGTCATCTGAGTTTGTTATTGTGCAATTACGACGGACTTACTCATATTGCATGCGGCCGACTTTTGCTTCTTCTTAACTTCCACTTCATATGTCCCTTTTTAGACCTATCTGACCATCTATGAACTTAACCGAACTCAAGAAAAAACCGATTGGCGAACTTATTAAAATTGCTGAGTTTATGGGCCTTGAAGGAATGGCTCGTAACCGCAAGCAAGATATTATTTTTGCCATCTTGAAACGTCATGCTATGAATGGCGAAGAAATTTTTGGTGATGGTGTACTTGAAATTCTCTCTGACGGTTTTGGCTTCTTACGTTCAGCTGCGGGTTCGTATCTCGCAGGCCCAGACGATATCTATGTCAGTCCATCCCAAATTCGCCGTTTTAATTTACGTACGGGTGATACCATTACAGGTACTATTCGCCCGCCAAAGGAGGGTGAACGTTATTTTGCCCTGCTTAAAGTTAACCAGATTAACTATGACACACCTGAAAACTCACGTAACAAGATTCTCTTTGAAAACCTGACCCCACTCTTTCCAACCGAACAGCTGGTAATGGAACTTGGTAATGGTACAACGGAAGACTTGACAGCACGTGTGGTTGACCTGGTTGCTCCGATTGGTAAAGGTCAGCGTTCAATTATTGTAGCGCCACCAAAAGCCGGTAAGACCATGTTGCTGCAGAATATTGCTCAGTCAATTGTTCGTAACAACCCGGAAGTTTTTCTGATCGTGCTGCTCATCGATGAACGTCCAGAAGAAGTAACTGAAATGGAGCGGACGGTTCGTGGTGAAGTAGTAGCATCTACCTTTGATGAATCACCTGCTCGCCATGTTCAGGTAGCTGAAATGGTTATTGAAAAAGCTAAACGTCTAGTTGAACATAAAAAAGATGTGGTAATCCTGCTTGACTCGATTACCCGTCTGGCCCGTGCTTATAACACGGTAATTCCATCATCAGGCAAAGTACTGACTGGTGGTTTAGATGCACATGCTTTAGAACGTCCTAAACGTTTCTTCGGTGCTGCACGTAATATCGAAGAAGGCGGCTCTTTGACGATCATCTCAACTGCCCTGATTGAAACTGGCAGCAAGATGGATGACGTCATCTATGAGGAATTTAAAGGTACAGGTAACCAAGAAATCACCCTAGACCGCCGTATTGCAGAAAAGCGTGTTTTCCCTGCCATGAATATCAAGAAATCAGGAACGCGTCGTGAAGAGCGCCTGATGAGTGAAGAGAATCTGCGCAAAGTCTGGATTCTGCGCAAACTTCTTCATCCTATGGATGAACTGGCAGCTATGGAATTCCTGCTTGACCGTATGAAAGAAACCAAGACCAATGATGATTTCTTTGATCAGATGAAACGCAAGCAATAAGCAAGAACTGTAAAGTAAGTACTCATAATATAAAGGCCATCTATAACGATGGTCTTTATATTTTAGTTGACAAGTTTTACATATTGATACAAACGACTTAACTTCATGTTTAATTTGTTTACAAGCTTTTGATTAATAAAGCCTTCATTTAAAAAAACCTATAACTTTTAAGCATTTATTTAGTACTTGTCCAATGTATTCTTCATTTTCCATTGTTATTTTCTGTTAAAAATCAGACGTTTTTTTGCATTTTTTGATCTTTTTTTAAGGTTAGGCAGTAGTAATTAAAAAATGGCAGTGATAGCATATTTACAGCCCAGTTAGTCTGCTCCATGCGTTGTTACCTATCTAACGTTAGGAATAATAAAAGCACAAAACAGGCTGGCTCAGGTTTTTTTTAATCTCAACTTTTTTATGAGAGTGATGCCATGTTATTCAAGAAAATCGCTATTGCTGCTGCAGTTGCTACTACCCTAGCTTTCGTTGGTTGTGCTAAAAAAACTGAAGATGCTGCTGCTGATGCAAACGCTGCTGCTACTGAAGCTACTGCTGCTGCAAACGAAGCAGAAACTGCTGCTGACGCTGCTGCTGTAGAAGCTGCTCCTGCTGCTGAACAAGCTGCTACTGATGCTGCTCAAGCTGCTGACCAAGCTGCTGACGCTGCTACTGATGCTGCTGGCGCTGCTACTGATGCTGCTGACGCTGCAACTAAAGCTCCAGCTGCTGATGCTAATGCAACTAATGCTACAGCTACTGACGCTCCAGCTACTGAAAAAGCTGCTCAATAATCTATACGATTATTTGTCAAAAAAGAGAGCCTTTGGCTCTCTTTTTTATTGTCTAAATCTTTAAAAAATTATAAGTTATCTTTCTATCTAACATTTTTATTATATTTCAGGCTTTCCTCTCTTCTTCTATAGTTTTTAAAAATTTCTGCTCCAGTGTCTTACAATCCAGAGCCGACCTAAAAATAATTAAAAAAAGCAGGTCAATCGACCTGCTCATTCCCCACACGTTGTCTAAATTTCTGTCCTGCTCGGAAAGTCACTACACGACGTGCTGAAATTGGAATTTCTTCACCTGTTTTTGGGTTACGACCTGGGCGCTGGCGCTTATCGCGTAACTCAAAGTTACCAAAACCGGAGAGTTTTACCTGTTCACCGGCAATCAAAGCTTGACTAATCTCATCAAAAAATAACTCAACCATTTGTTTCGCTTCACGGCGGTTCAGGCTCGTAAGCTCACTAAGATGATCGGCCATTTCTGCTTTAGTTAATGCTGTCATGAGGCCCTCAATGTCGCTTGATAAGTGTTTTCCAACACTTCAATAATTTTATCCATACCTGATTTAATTTCAGCATCTTCAAGCGTACGTGTTGGGTGTTGCCACAACAGCGCAAATGCTAGTGAGCGTTTGCCCTCTTCAACACCTTGACCCGTATACACATCAAACAGCCAAGCTGAGTGAAGCAGCTCACTGCCTGTTTGTTCGATTAACTGCTGAATTTCACTAACATTTATCTTATCACTAATTAAAAGCGCAATATCACGTCGAACCGATGGAAAACGTGATAATTCTGTAAAATTAGATACATAAGATTGCAAAACAGCCTTTTGATCCAGTTCGGCAACCCAAGTGATACCTAAATCAAGCTCATCTTCAAGTGAAGGATGCAAACGTCCCAGATAACCCACGGTTTTTCCATCCACCAGAATCTCGGCTGACTGCCCAGGATGTAACCATGATCGTTCTGAAGGAACATACTCGACCTTAATCCGGGCTGCTGCCAAAATTGCTTCTACATCACCTTTTAAGTCAAAGAAATCCATCACTTGAGCTTTAGCATGCCAAGACTCAGGTACACGGGATCCAACTGCAATAAGGGCCAGAGTTGGAATTTGCTGAAGGCCAGAGATATCAGTTGCATTCTGATAGTCAAAGCGCAAACCCAGTTCAAACAGGCGCACACGGTTTTGCTGACGGTTCAGGTTATATTGTACACATGGAATCAGGCTCGATAATAAAGTACTTCGCATGGCAGCGAGATCACTTGAGATCGGATTCGCCAACATTAATGGATGTACCTGTGGATTAAGCTGCTTTTCAAGTTTAGCATCAGCAAAACTGAAGCTGATGGCTTCCTGGTATCCCAAGGTTGCGATAGTCTGACGTAATTGACCAAGCTCAAGCTGATCCTGATATTTTGCCAGTTTGACATCAATGACCGGTAGACTGATCTGGATGTTGTCATAACCATCTATTCGAGCGACTTCTTCGATCAGGTCTTGATATATGGCCAAGTCATAACGATGTGAAGGTGGCACAACTATCCAGTGTCCTTCAGCTCGTATTTCAACCCGGCAGCCTAAACGCGTTAAAGCGTCTGTAATGAACTCTCCATCAAGCTGATAACCCAGTAATTGGTCAACCTGTGTCTGTTTCAGCTCAATGGCATCACGTGTTGGTAAAAGCTCAGACTGTTCCACCACTGTAATTGGACCGAAGTCACCACCTGCCAGTTCCTGAATCAATTGAGATGCGCGGTTCATGGCCAGTATTGGCAACTCAAAATCCACGCCACGTTCATAGCGCTGTGAAGCATCCGTATGCAGTCCGAAACGGCGGGCACGTCCAGCAATAGCAAGTGGTGCAAAGAATGCAGACTCAAGGAAGATTTCCGTAGTTTCATCAGAAACTGCAGAAGACAGGCCTCCCATAATTCCGGCAATTGCTAATGCTTTTTCATCATCAGCTATGACCATTATATCCTCAGAAAGTGTAACTTCCTGCTCATTGAGCAAGACCAGTTTTTCTTGCGGGTTTGCCTGACGGACATGTACCGCACCTTGTACATTGCCAGCGTCAAAAGCATGTAATGGTTGGCCTAGCTCCATTAATACATAGTTGGTAATATCGACCAGAATACTATGCTGACGAATTCCGGAACGGGCCAGAGCCTGCTCCATCCAGAGTGGAGTAGCTGCTTTGGTATTTACATGTTTAATAACCCGGCCCAGGTAACGTGGACAGCCAGCAGTGTCCACAATCACTTTCTTTTCATCGGCAATAGTGGCTGCAACGTCTGCAACTTCAGGTGCAGTAACTGCCAACTGGTTAATTACTCCAATTTCACGGGCAATACCGCGAATGCTGAAGCAGTCACCACGGTTAGGTGTAATACTGATATCAATGACATGATCGTCAAGATTAAGATATTCACGGACGTTCATACCAATCGGTGCATCATCTGGCAGCTCAAGCAGTCCATCAAGTTTATCTTCAAGATCAATTTCAGAGGCACCACAGAGCATTCCCTGAGATTCAACACCACGAAGTTTGCCTTTTTTAATTTTGAAATCACCAGGCAAAACTGCCCCAATTGTTGCGACTGCTGCTTTCATACCTGCACGCACATTAGGTGCACCGCATACAATCTGTAAAGGTTCATCCGAACCAATATTAACAGTCGTTACACGCAGACGGTCTGCATCAGGATGCTGCTCTACACTTAGAACTTCACCCACGACAACTCCGGTAAAAGGTTTTGCTGCCGGTGACATATCATCGACTTCAAGACCGAGCATTGTCAGTTGATTTGACAGCGTTTCACTATCGATGGCCGGATTTACCCAGCTACGTAACCAATTTTCGCTAATTTTCATATCGATTAAACCTTACAAATTTTCAAATCTTGTCTTAAGCAAATTGGCGCAAGAAACGCACATCGTTCTGGTAGAACATCCGCAGGTCATTGATGCCATAACGCAGCATAGCGAAGCGCTCTACTCCCAGACCAAATGCGAAGCCTTTATATTTTTCAGGGTCTATACCAGCAGCTTGCAGTACGTTCGGATGTACCATACCGCAGCCCAGCACTTCCAGCCAGCGGCCACGTTCATCCATAATATCCACTTCCGCACTAGGCTCAGTAAACGGGAAATATGAAGGGCGGAAACGGACCTTCAAGTCCTTTTCAAAGAACTCATTAAGCAGGTTAATCAGCAGGCCTTTAAGTTCTGCAAAGCTGGTATTTTCTGCGACATATAATCCTTCAATCTGGTGAAACATTGGTGAATGGGTCTGGTCTGAATCACAACGGTAAACGCGGCCCGGGCATACAATACGAATAGGTGGCTCAGACGTTTCCATAGTGCGAATTTGTACACCCGAAGTATGGGTACGCAATAAATGCTTGGCATCAAAATAGAAAGTATCATGCATGGCACGTGCCGGATGGTGGCCAGGAATATTCAATGCTTCAAAGTTATGATAGTCATCTTCAACTTCTGGTCCGGTTGCAATAGTAAAACCGGCTTTAGTAAAGAACTGACAGATGCGCTCTTGTACCTGAGTCACTGGATGGATACTGCCCATGCGCTGGCCACGGCCCGGCAAAGTAATATCAATAGTCTCACTGGCAAGTTTTTGTTGTAATGCAGCCTGCTGTAATTCTTTCTGACGTTCTGTTAGCGCAGTATTGATCGCTTCACGTACGGCATGAATGGCAGCACCCTGAATCTTACGTTCTTCAGGGTCCATTTTGCCCAGTGCCTTGGACTGTTCTGCTAGCTGGCTTTTTTTACCCGTAAATTGAACGCGTACTTGGTCGAGTGTAGCAAGGTCTTGAGCCGCTGCAATTGCAGCCAGCGCTTCAGTGGTCAGGGCTTCCAGTGACATATTAACTCTCAAAGCATCAAAGTTGGAAATATAATAAAACTCTGCATTCTAACAGTTTTTATCTGGATTGATGAAGCCATCAGGCAGGAAAATTAGATTGGCAGGATGATTTATAAAAAGTATAAGATAAGGTGAATGACAATGAGATCAACCCCAATGGCACTCGATCAAATCTGGAAACAACAATTAAGTCTTGTTACTTATGGCAATGAATATTTAAGTCATGACCTGCCCTTTAGCCGCTGGCTACATCATTCTATTTTTCAGCAACATATCTTCAGTTTTCGCAACTTGCATACACAGCACTTGCTAGCCCAGCATTTTCAAATCTGGCTGGAGGGTTTAAAGAAACGTGGGGTTTACCGTTTAAGTCTGCACAGTTCAAATTTATTGATTGATGAGAAAAACCCGAATGCAAATGTTGAGCTGTTGCCATTTGCTCATTTTATTGTCAGTCATGAGCATCAAAAAAAGACAGCATGGATTTTCGGAAAGGAACTGGCTGAATGGTATATTGCTGAAAACGATTTTGAAGCACCTGCTGGACAACGTCTGGATAAGCGTCATGAAACATTCTGGAGCTATGAGTTACCAGGGCGTTTATCCAAACTGGTTGATATTGACCTGCAAGATGCCAATTGGGATGAAATACACCAGTTCATTGAACAGGAACTTTTCAGAACCCAATTTGCCCAAGGTTATGTAGAGCCTGCAAACCGCCACCTACCATATTACGGTGTCAGTGAGCCAGCATCCCAAGTAGCGTCTGACAGTATATCATTACAATATTTGGCCTTAATTCCAACTGACTATTCTGCCGATATTGCACATGAACTATTACACCGGGTAACTGCACTGTCAGAATTTGTCGAGTATAAGCGTAAACATCCTTTTGATGAGCAGGGTACGACTTTAACGCCTGAAGAACAGATTAACCTGAGACATTTTTCTCAAAAAATTGATGACCTGCTCAGCAAGCTGATCGTTAAAGTTGCCAATCACTATAAATCTGCACAGTTAACTTATGTAGAACCGGTAGCAACCCCACTAGATAGTCCAGCAGTTACCCTGGCACAACCCGTACGTAAAGAAAAAGTACCAGCAGGTACACATAAAGCCGGCATGGGAAATGTGATTAAATTGCTTCTTTTAACAATCGTAATTTGTGTCGTCGCCTATTATTTTGGATTGTAACAGCTAGATATTTCTACTATCTAACCCAAAGTTGTGTTCATATTGAGTCTATGACCCAGTATGAACACAATGTCATAACTCTAATAATCAGCTTAGAGAAACTTGACGCAATTTATGAATTAAATCAGTTTCTATTTTTAGATTTACTCATCATTATTATCAGTCAAAATAAAAATTTAAAGTTTTATACAAGATTTATAAGCGAGTTGCTCCCGCTCATGATAAAAATTAGTGCTGGAAGAATAATTTTGGGCCTTATAGTAATAAATAAAATATTTTAACTATTTTCAACAATTTAAAGGCTTACTTTACTTACGACCAGATGTTTTTAAAGATAATAAAAAAGACTGCAAAAGCAGTCTTTTTTAGATCATCGAAGATGATTAAGCAGCTAACGCACCTTTAGCTTTTTCAGCTAAAGCAG
This sequence comes from Acinetobacter sp. UBA6571, assembly GCF_002434085.1. Lineage (NCBI taxonomy): Bacteria > Pseudomonadati > Pseudomonadota > Gammaproteobacteria > Moraxellales > Moraxellaceae > Acinetobacter > Acinetobacter sp. UBA6571. The sequence continues at coordinate 27,023 of NZ_DJJJ01000067.1, forward strand.
CAAAAGCAACTGCATCATGCATAGCGATGTCAGCAAGTACGCGACGGTCGATGATTACCTGAGCTTTTTTCAGACCAGAAATCATACGGCTGTAAGACAGACCGTTTTGACGCGCACCAGCATTGATACGTGCAATCCATAAAGAACGGAACTGACGTTTCTTCTGACGACGGTCACGGTAAGCGTATTGACCAGCTTTGATTACTGCTTGGAACGCTACGCGGTAAACGCGTGAACGAGCGCCATAGTAACCTTTAGCACGAGCAAGAATTTTTTTGTGACGGCGATGAGCCTGTACACCACGTTTTACACGAGCCATTTATAATCTCCTTAGATGTATGGGCACATACGACGAACTGAAGCAACGTCACTTACGTGAACCATTACACAGCCGCGCAATTGACGGATACGCTTAGCAGATTTTTTGGTCAAAATGTGGCGTTTGAACGCTTGTTTACGCTTGAAACCGTTTGCAGTCGCTTTGAAACGTTTAGCTGCACCACGGCGAGTTTTTAACTTTGCCATAACAACCTCTTTAAGCACCTGTTCGGCTCGTCTGCACCATTGCAATAACGACCTGCAGGTAAGGAAGGCGACATTTTATAGCAACTCTGCCTAAAACAAAAGCAATTAATTGGCTTTTCATAATTTTAATCGGGCTTCAATACAGAAGATATATTTCTTGAATAATTTAGAAATGATGGAAATTTCAGCTTTTATTCAGGAGTATAATCACTACAAAAATATGTAGAACCCTGTTATATGTCTAACCAGCATGATGCTTTTGCCGCCTTGCGGTATCGAGACTTCTCGATTATTACACTCAACCAGTTTTGTCTCACTCTTGCCATTCTGATTCAAGAAATTATTGTTGCCTATTCTCTTTATCAAATTACCAAAGATCCTCTCACGTTGGGGCTGATTGGACTGGCAGAAGCCATACCATTTATTGCACTTTCCTTATGGGGTGGCTATTTTGCTGACCGCTTTAATAAGCAGACGATTATGAAAGTTTGCCTGTTTTTTGCAGCCCCCTTGCCGCTTATCTTATGGTGGCTCTTTCATGCCTATGCAATAGATTCGATCACAATTAACAGTCTTTCTTGGGGAATCTATGCAGTTATTTTTGGACTAGGCACCATTCGCGGTTTTTACAACCCTTCTGCGACCTCCCTAAAACCTTTTCTGATTCCCAAAGCCATCTATGCCAATGGTGCAACATGGACCACCATTGGCTGGCAAAGTGGTGTGATTTTAGGCCCGATGCTAGGTGGTTTTATGTTGGCCTTTCTTGGCCGTGAAACCAGCCTGATTGCTGTTTCAATATTACTTGCCCTGTGTTTTATGCTTATTAATCTGCTTCAAAAACGTAATTTTCCTGTGATGGAAGAACATCGAGTGCTGGATTCACTGGGTGAGGGGTTTCGCTTTATCTGGAAAACCAAAATTGTACTGTGGGCCATTTCTCTGGACCTTGTTTCAGTCCTGTTCGGTGGTGTCATCGCACTGCTGCCCATTTTTGCAGAAGATATTTTGAAGGTCGGACCCGAGGGCCTAGGCTACTTGCGCGCTGCTCCTTCAATTGGCGCCCTAGTTACCATGATAGCTTTAACCAAATTCCCTCCCACTCAGCATGCCTGGCGCAACATGTTACTGGCAGTTGCTGGTTTTGGTATATTTACCCTGCTGTTTGCCTTTTCAGATCATGTGTGGCTTTCACTTTTCGCTCTTGCCATGACTGGAGCTTGTGACAGTATTTCTGTAGTTATCCGACAGACTATTTTACAGATTTTTCCTCCCGAAAATATGCGGGGCCGTGTAGCTGCCGTAAATGGAATGTTTGTTTCATCTTCAAATGAACTGGGCGCATTTGAATCGGGCCTGGCGGCCAAATATATGGGTACAGTTATGGCGACAGTATTTGGCGGCTGCATGACCATGGCTGTAGTCGTAGTTAGTTGGGCCAAAACCAAAGATCTATTTGGTATAGATATAACCCAGAGTTCAGATAATCAATTCAAATAGATATTTGGCTTGGGGCGCCTAGGCCTTTTCAGACTTCTTTTATATTGTCATCTGGATAGAAACAGATAATACTTAGCCGCCAGAGCTGGCCGAACGGGCAACGGCTCACTTTATCTAATAATGAAATGAATGAACTTATGAAATATGCTCTTCCTGTTCTATTTCTAATGGGTCTGCCGCTAAGTACAAGTTATGCTGCGGCACCAGCAACCATGAAACTTACCCCACAAACCAGTTCTGCATTACCTGCACATTTAACAACACGCATTCAGTGGGTCCGTTTTCCTCAGCCAGTTTATAAAGATGAGGATTTAAAGGGCCAAGATCGCCACGCCATCATTCGTATTTATGCAGATGAAACAGGTAAGGTTAATAAAGCTGCAATTCAGGAAAGTACGGGTATTAAAACTCTTGATGACATCCTGCTGAATGCTGTGCAACAAGCTCAAGTCAAAGCCTATACTGAAAATGACACAGCTTTGCCAGTGATTGGCTATCAGGCTTTTAGCCTGAAATTAGACGATAATGCCGATCAGGACTGTCTTTATAATTTTAATTCAGAAAACTGGTTGGCTCAGCAACAGCATAAAAAAGTTCCTTTCCAGTATCTAAATCAGCCTCAACTGGAAATTAATCGCGACCAGTTGAATGGTTATGATCGTAGCATTAAATTTAGTTTTAAAAGCAATAAACACGGTAATATCAAAAAAGTAAAAATACAGCAGGGTTCAGGAACCTACGCACTTGACCAGGCAGTAATACAGGCGGTTTCACAGGTACAAATTTCTGCTCCGCGTAAATTCTGGATTTATAAAAAGTCACACTTTAAAGACCAGATTCATTTTAAGCTGGAAGAATGCCAGTAAATTTCCAGAAATACAGGGAGTAGCTATTCTACTTCCTGTATTAAAATAAAATATAAGCTAAATAAATAAAAAGATAACGTCCTGTTTTGGCCAAGGTCACCATCAACAGAAATCTTAAAAATTTTTCTTTTAACAGCCCCGCAATTAGGGTAATCGGATCACCAATGACTGGTAACCAGCTAAGTAACAGTGACCAATATCCATATTTATAATAAAAGTTCTGTGCTTTTTGTATCTTGGCTTCAGATACCGGAAACCACTTCTTATACTTATAGTGTTCAATATGAATTCCCAGCCACCAATTTATACATGAACCTAAAATGTTTCCGGCACTGGCAACCATTAATAGCAATAGAGCTGAATAATGTTGTTGCGCCAGCAAACCAAGTAATACTGCCTCAGACTGCAAGGGCAATAGAGTCGCTGCACCAAATGCAGATATAAACAGTAGAAGGTATGCCATTGAAGATCAGTCCCAGATAAGGACTGAAGTATAAACTGTCTCTATGGCTGGGTTATCTACTCTACAATAAATTAAAGCTGAATAGATAAAGCCCGCTGTATGGCAGGACGTGCTGTCAGGCGCTCTACATATTCTTTCACATATGGATAGTCTTCTAACTGAATTCCCTGCCATTCATAGCGTAAAATCCAGGGTAAAATTGCCATATCTGCAATAGAGTATTCCCCAGCTACAAATTTTTGGCCGATGAGCTGTTTGTTTAATACGTTATACAAGCGCTTTGTTTCATTTAGATAGCGCTCTATGGCATATGGAATTTTTTCCGGCGCAAAACGGCTAAAATGATGATTTTGCCCAAGCATCGGGCCAAGTCCGCCCATTTGCCACATTAACCATTGTTCAACCTCTACCCGTTCCTGCTCATCCTGTGAATAGAAAAGGCCTGTTTTGCGGCCCAGATATTGCAAAATTGCGCCTGATTCAAAAACAGAAATAGGTTCACCACGTGGCCCATCCTGATCAACAATTGCCGGAATTTTATTGTTAGGAGAAATTTTCAGAAAGTCTGGCTGAAACTGGTCATTTTCCATAATATTGATCGGAAAAATCTGATAATCCAGCTCCATTTCTTCAAGGGCAATCGTAATCTTATGGCCATTTGGCGTAGCCCAATAATACAGATCAATCATTTGTTATCCTTTCACTGCTATAGTTATTGTCATGAACAAACGCATTATATCTGTCTTTATAACACAGTTTTATAAATAACTTCTGTGACTGCACCATTAAAAGTTTGAAGTTTATGACTGAAATAACCCTATTTAAAGTGCACAAATTCTCATAGCAAGAGATTTGAGAATTTTTTAAAAATCTCTCTTGATTTTTTTTACTGGCATACCGATATATCTAGTACAGCAATGATCTTCCGGATATTGCTGGTAATTACTGTTGATGCCAAGCGTAACACTAGTTCTTGTTTATACAACTTTGCTGAACTCATCAGGAGGTTATATCAATGAGTAGCGTAAGCCTTAGTCCACTTTTCCGTCGTAGTATTGGTTTTGACCGTTTAAATGATTTATTCGACTACGCCATGCAAAGTGAGGCACCGAACTATCCACCTTACAATATTGAAAAGCTGGGCGATAATCAGTACCGTATTGTGGTGGCAACTGCCGGTTTTAAACAGCAGGAATTGGCGATTAATCTGGAAAACCGGGTTCTGACTATTACCGGCAAGCCAGACAATGAAACAGGCGATCATAGTGTTGAGTACCTGCATAAAGGAATTGCACGTCGTTCCTTCAAGCTTTCATTACGTCTGGACGAGCATATTGAAGTACAACAAGCTGATTATGAAGATGGCTTATTGATCATCGAATTGCAGCGAATTGTGCCTGAAGAGAAACTGCCACGCCAGATTGCAATTGGCCGTAAAGCTAATGAAAGTGAAGCTGGCAAAGTTTATGAGATTCCTGCTTCTCAAGAATAAAGGGTTAAATTTTTAACTCTTCAATAAAAAAGCACCGCATTCGCGGTGCTTTTTGATATGAGATAATTACTTTTTCTTTTTCGGTCCAAGTAACATACCCATTTGACGGCCTTCCATTTTTGGTGCCTGTTCAACTACACCAATTTCAGCGACATCTGCTTCAATCTTTTGCAATTGAGCCAAACCAAGTTGCTGGTGAGCCATCTCACGGCCACGGAAACGTAAAGTAATCTTTACTTTATTTCCTTCTTCCAAGAACTTGATAATTGCACGCAATTTAACTTGGTAATCACCAACATCAGTAGCTGGACGCAACTTGATCTCTTTGACTTGCACCTGATGCTGTTTTTTCTTTGCATCTTTTTGCTTTTGCTTTAGGTCAAACAAGTGCTTGTTGTAATCCATGATTTTACAAACAGGCGGTTCTGCATTAGCAACGATCTCGACCAGGTCAAGATCTGATTCTTCTGCAGCACGCAACGCTTCAGCAAGTGAAACGATTCCTTTTTGTTCACCATCCGCAGCAACGAGGCGTACTTCTTTCGCACGGATCTCGTCATTAATGGCAGGACGGTTACTCTTAGCACCTTGTTGCTGGTTACGGTCAGGCTGTTTAATCTTTATTACTCCACAATATACCGGCCGCGTTCGGCTACGGCTACTTTCACTAGGTCATTGAAGGCATCAATAGACATAGTACCTAAATTTTTTCCTGAGCGGGTACGCACGTTGACCGTACCTTCCTCTACTTCCCGATCACCTAGAACCAGCAAGTAAGGAATGCGCTCAAGTGTACGTTCACGAATCTTAAAGCCGATTTTCTCATTTCTCAAGTCAGAAATTGCACGAATTCCGTTTTCCTTAAGTTTGGCCACTACCTGCTCGCAGGCCTGTGCCTGAGAATCGGTAATGTTCATGACACATGCTTGAACTGGCGCAAGCCAAGGTGGCATAAAGCCCGCATAATGTTCAATAAGTATACCAATAAAACGTTCAAAACTGCCAAGAATTGCACGATGTAACATAACCGGCTGATCACGTTCATTATCTTCAGTCACAAATGAAGCATCTAAACGTTCTGGTAAATTAAAGTCACACTGGATTGTACCACATTGCCAGACACGGCCTAAGCAGTCTTTCAGTGAGAATTCAATCTTCGGACCATAGAATGCACCCTCACCCGGTTGTAGCTCCCATTCTAAACCTGCCGCATCGAGTGCATCTGCCAGAGATTTTTCAGCCATGTCCCAAAGTGCATCATCACCTACACGTTTTTCTGGACGTGTAGACAGCTTCATCTGTACATCTTCAAAACCGAAATCTTTATAGACGTCCAGAGTCAATTTGATGAAGTCTGCAACTTCAGGCCCGATCTGCTCTTTGGTACAGAAGATATGTGCATCATCTTGAGTAAAGCCGCGAACACGCATAATACCATGAAGTGAACCAGACGGCTCGTTACGGTGGCACGAACCAAATTCAGCCAGACGGATCGGCAGGTCACGATAAGATTTCAGGCCCTGATTAAACACCTGAACATGACATGGGCAGTTCATTGGCTTTACGGCATAGTTACGGCTTTCAGAGTGGGTCGTAAACATATTGTCGGCATAGTTAGCCGCATGACCCGATTTTTCCCAGAGTGTAAAGTCTACGATCTGTGGAGTCTTGATTTCTAGATAGCCATTATCCTGCTGTACTTTACGCATGTACTGCTCAAGAACCTGGTAAATAGTCCAGCCATTCGGGTGCCAGAACACCATGCCTGGTGCCTCTTCCTGCATATGGAACAGATCGAGCGCTTTACCGATTTTACGGTGATCACGCTTTTCAGCTTCTTCAATACGCTTGATATAAGCCGCAAGCTGTTTCTTGTCTGCCCATGCAGTACCATAGATACGTTGCAGCTGTTCATTCTTGGCATCTCCACGCCAGTAAGCGCCAGAGATTTTAGTCAGTTTGAATGATTTCAAGAATTTGGTATTAGGTACATGTGGTCCACGGCACATATCCAGATAGTCCTGATGATAATACAGCCCCATCTGGGTTTCTTCTGGCATGTCTGCAATCAGACGTAATTTATACTCTTCTCCGCGTGCAGTAAATTCAGCAATTACTTCATCACGGGGGGTCATTTTCTTGATGACATCATAATCCTGATCGATGAGCTTTTTCATACGCTCTTCAATCGCTGCCATATCATCCAGAGTAAACGGACGTGGCATCCAGATGTCGTAGTAGAAACCTTCTTCAATGACCGGACCAATCACCATTTTCGCTTCTGGAAACAGCTGCTTAACTGCATGACCCACTAAATGTGCGCAAGAATGACGGATAATCTCGACGCCTTCTTCATCTTTCGGGGTAATGATTTGCAAGGTTGCATCTTCTGTAATGAGGTCAGAAGCATCAACCAGTTGACCGTTTACACGACCGGCAACTGTATTTTTTGCAAGCCCGGGTCCAATGCTTTGGGCAACGTCCATAACAGAAACAGCTTGATCGAATTGTTTTTGATCGCCGTTTGGCAACGTGATAATTGGCATAAAATGAATCCTTAAGGAGTGATGCCCCGTACCATAGGGCATTTCACCGCGAGATTATGATCGAGGAAAACCTCAAAAATATAAAAACGGTGGATAGAACAAATTTCGTTAAGAATTTTACACGTCTTGGCTTTATGAAGAAACAGCAAAAACGATAAAATCCTGTATTGTGAGTGATTTAGTTTATTGTACATAATGAACTGAACCTACAAAACAGCTTTCACCATAATTTGAAAGAATAATATTTTAGTTTTAGAATCAAAATTAAATATTTGATTTATATAGCAATTAAACAGGAACTAAGACTAAAGCATAAATGAAGTCCGGACCTGAAAGACCTATCTTTTCATAAGCTGAAAGAATAAAACAATGATGAAAGGGAGTTATAAAAATGGTGAGTGCTTATGATGAATTACCGCGCACCCCTGCAAATTTCGTGGCACTTTCTCCTCTACGTTATCTAGAACGTGCAGCATATATCTACCCTCATCAGGCAGCGATTATTCATGGTTCACGCCAGATCAGCTGGCGGGAAACCTATCAGCGCTGTCGGCAGTTTGCCGATCAGCTGCAAAAGCTGGGTATCCAGAAAAACGATACTGTATCGGTGCTTTTGCCAAATGTGCCTGCGATGATTGAGGCACATTTTGCTGTACCAATGGCAGGGGCAGTTCTGAACACCTTAAATACCCGCCTGGATGCCAAAACCTTAGCGTTTATGCTCGAACATGCAGAGAGTAAAGTTTTACTGGTCGACCCTGAGTTTTCTACTTTAGCAAAAGAAGCGCTGGGACTGGTTTCACAAGATATTTATGTCATTGATGTGGATGATGCCGAATATGAAAACTGCTTTAATGCACCCATTGGTGAAATTGAATATGAAGACTGGCTGACTGAAGGCAATGCTGATTTTGAATGGCATCTACCGCAAGATGAATGGGATGCTATTAGTCTGAACTATACCTCAGGCACTACCGGCAACCCCAAGGGAGTGGTTTATCATCATCGCGGTGCGTATATCAATGCTGCAAGTAATATCATTGCCTGTGGCATGACGCCACGTGCAACGTATTTATGGACCCTGCCCTTATTTCACTGTAATGGCTGGTGTTTTGCCTGGACCATGGCAGCAAATGGTGGGACCAATGTCTGCCTGCGCAAAGTTGACCCAGAACTGATCTTTAAACTGATTGCCGAGCATAAGGTGGATTATTTCTGTGGAGCTCCAATCGTGCTTTCCATGCTGATCAATACACCAGCAGAGAAACGAACTTATTTTGATCATCGCGTTGAAGTCATGGTGGCTGGTGCTGCGCCACCTGCTGCAATTATTGAAGGCATGCGTAATATTGGTATCAATGTTACGCATGTTTACGGATTGACAGAAACTTATGGCCCATCTGCACTTTGTGCATCACAGGCAGGCTGGAGTGACCTGACCATACAGGAGCAGGCACAATTACATTCACGTCAAGGTGTTCCATATCCGCTTCAAGATGGTATGAAGGTACTTGACCCAGAAACCATGCTACCTGTGCCAAATGATGGACAGAGCATGGGGGAAATCATGTTCCGCGGTAATATTGTCATGAAGGGTTATTTAAAAAATCCGGAAGCAACAGCAGAGGCGTTTAAAGGGGGCTGGTTCCATACCGGTGATCTCGCCGTATGTCAGCCTGATGGCTATGCCAAGATTACTGATCGTGCCAAGGATGTAATTATTTCGGGCGGAGAAAATATTTCATCACTTGAGGTTGAAGAGGTGCTTTATCAGCATCCGGCAGTGCTAACTGCTGCAGTAGTTGCCAAACCGGACCCACGCTGGCAGGAAGTACCCTGTGCTTTTGTGGAGTTAAAAGAGGGTATAAGTATTTCTGCGGAAGAACTTACTGAACACTGTAAACAGGGACTAGCCCGCTTCAAGGTGCCTAAAGAGATCATCATCACTGATATTCCGAAGACCTCCACCGGAAAATTGCAAAAATTTATTTTACGTGAATGGGCCAAGGAGCGCTCAGTAGGTGAATTTGGCTAAAATAGCCAATTCTAAATGACGTACTCCATACCAGCCAGCTTAACTGCTGGCTTCCATTAAAAATAGGAGTAAGTAAAATGGCGGATTTAAACCGTTTTATACAAGCTCAGGCACAATATTATAATCAAGCACTGGATGAGCTTAGAACCGGACATAAGCGCAGCCACTGGATGTGGTTTATCTTTCCACAGCTTAAAGGATTAGGGCATAGCCATGCCGCGACCTATTACGGTATCAATAACCTGGAAGAAGCCCAAGCTTTTCTGCGTCATCCAATTTTGGGCCAGCGTTATCTGGAACTCTGCCAAGTTCTAGCTGACTTATCTGAAACAGATATTCATATAATTTTCGGCTCGCCTGATGACATGAAATTAAAATCCTCTTTAACACTGTTCAAGAGAGCCAGTGAGCACAAAAATCCTTTATTTCAAGTTTTGCTAGACAAATATTTTCAGGGAGCTGAAGATCAGCGAACGTTGCAGCTTTTATCCCATTCTTGAAGTAAAGATATAAATCTCTATATAGTTATATACATAGCAAGTTAGATAAATTATTAAACTTTATCTATTTCATTATTTTAAATACTATAAAAATCCTATTTACATAAGGAGAATAGCAGTGAGCAGTAAAACTACTACGCGCATGACCCATTTATTTCAGCAGCTCGGGCTTGATTCTTCTGAAGCAGCTATTGCTCAATTTATTGAACAGCATCAACTGGCTGCTCCTGTCTATATCAGTGAAGCTAATTTCTGGACCACTGCACAAAGCCAGTTTATTCGGGAACACATGAAGTCAGACGATGACTGGGCCATTGTCATTGACCAGCTCAATGAATCACTGCATGAAGATTCAGTTAAAAAATTATAATGCATTCAGTGATTATAATAAAAAAGCGGCATATATACCGCTTTTGCTTAACTGTGTTATCTCTGATCCGAGATTAAAGCAACCTGCTGGATATAGTTGACCAGTTTGTTTTTAGATTCAAGCAATTCTTCTTCACTTACCTGCTTGGCAACATCACGCTGAATTCGCAGCAGATGTTGACGTAAAGTATGGCGTTCAGCAGCATTATAAAGTTTTACAAACTCATTAATAACCGGATTACCCTGGTCAATAATACGGTCTACCCAACGCATGAGCTGTGCCTGTTTTTTTGCACCTTGCTGTGGCGTCAGGTAAGAGAGAATCATGGTTTCATCTTCATTACGCAGCAGCTTACCGATCCGCTGGAATTGACGCCGACGGGCTTCATGTGAAGTTATTGATTCAACTTCCAGTAAAGCGTCTATTAAACGCTCTTCTACCGGCAGCTTCTCAATTTGCTTACGTGGCAGCTCTGCCAGTTGTGCACCTAAAGCAGCCATGCGCTGAACTGCTTTTTTTTGTTCAGTTTTACTTGCACGTCCCTCTAAAACTTCAAAGTCTTCTTCAGTAAAACGTGTTGGACGACGCGCCACAGTTATTCAGCCTCATAAAATTTTGCTGCAAATAATGCCTGAATTTCCGATAAAGCTTTTTCTTCATCCGGACCGTCAATCACAATTCGCAAAGTGGTACCCTTACCTGCACCAAGCATGAGTAAGGACATAATATTTTTTGCATCAATCAGTTTATCATTTTTACCGATCTGAATTGAAGAACGAAACTTGGTCGTAACCTCAATCAACTTACCTGATGCACGCGCATGTAAACCTAGTTTGTTAATTACGTCAACTGTTGTATCAATCATGACCAGTACTTCATTTCTCTATGTAAGACCTGAATAGACCATTGTGCCTCAAGCGATTTTTTTAGTCTATCCACGATATAAACTGAACGATGTTGCCCACCCGTACATCCGATCGATACTGTCATATAATGACGATGGCCTTTGGCAAAGGCCGGGAGCCACTTGTTGAGAAAGTGGTAAATATCCAAGAACATCTCATTGGGTTGATCACTTGATTCAAGGAATTTTCTTACCGGCTCATCCAGTCCCGAATACTTGCGTAATTCCAGGTCCCAATGCGGGTTGGGCAAATGCCTTACATCAAATACATAATCTGCATCTAATGGAATGCCATGCTTATAACCGAATGACTGTAAAATCAGGATTAAACGGTTAGCTTGGCCCAATTTTGAAAGCAAGGTGTGTTTCAGGTCATGTACACTTTTATCAGTCGTATCAATATGTACAGTGGCACGAAACTGAATAGGCATGAGCAGCTGTTTCTCTTCCTGAATACATTCATTCAGGCTCTTAAACCGGCTCGCCAAAGGATGCGGACGTCGTGAAGCACTAAATCGCGCAATCAGTTCCTGATCCTGTGTAGTCAGATAAATGACATCAACTGACCCATGCTGTTGTAACTGCTCAAAAACCTGATCAAATTCTTGTAAATCGGCCCGGGTACTACGTACATCTACACCAAGTGCCAGCTGCTCAAGATTATTTTCACGATCTAATTTTAAAACAATTTCTGTCAGCAATGCCAATGGCAGGTTGTCGATACAGTAATAACCCAAATCTTCAAGAACCTGCAATGCAGATGATTTTCCTGAACCGGATTGTCCTGTCACGATCAAAATACGCTTCATGGCAATAACTGTCCTTATTATATCTTTATGCTTCAGTGAGAATAATTGACCTGCAAGTTGTCAATCAGACGTGTATTTCCAAGCTTGGCTGCTACAAACAATACAAGACTCTGATTAAACTCATGTACAGCCTGGAGCTCAGGCGTGCGCGCCTCTACATACTCCACAACCAGACCCGCCTGTGTCAATTGGCTTTTCACATGATCTAACACTTGTGATAAAGCTTGGCCCTGCTGTAACTCGAGTTCAGCATTTTTTAAACTTTGATAAATTGACGGAGCAAGCTGACGTTCTTCAGTACTCAGATAACCATTACGTGAACTCAAAGCCAGTCCATCTGCAGCTCGGGTAATTGGCACTCCAATGACCTCGAGAGGCAAATTCAAATCACGTACCAGCTGGCGAATGACTGCCAATTGCTGATAATCTTTCTGGCCAAAAAATGCATAATTCGGCTGTACTATATTAAACAGCTTGGTTACGACTACAGCTACACCATCGAAGTGACCCGGACGTGATTTCCCACACAGATCATCCGTAATTTTACCCACGCTAATATTGGTCAGACGAGGTTGTGAACCATACATTTGCTCTACACTTGGTGCAAAAATTATATCGCAGCCAGCATCTGCCAGCAGGTGACTATCCTGCTCCAGGGTACGCGGATAATTTTCGAAATCTTCATTCGGCCCAAACTGGATTGGATTTACGAAAATACTGACGACAACAACATCACATAATTTACGTGCCTCACGCACTAAATTCAGATGACCTTCGTGTAAATTTCCCATAGTCGGTACAAAACCGATAATTTTACGCGCTGTACGAGCAGGATTTAGAGAGGCACTTAATCCTTGAATGGTCACTTCAGTTTTCATAAATTACAACTCAACCTGGAAAGTATGTTCTCTAGCTGGAAAAGACTGATTCTGTACTGCCTGATGGTAGGCCTTGAACGCATCCAGAATCGCAGTTTCACCACTTTGCTCTTTCATAAAATTACGCACAAAGCGTGCTACACGCCCAAAAGACAGTCCCAACATATCCTGTACGACCAGTACTTGGCCATCCGTCTCTGCACCAGCACCAATACCGATCACTGGAGTATGCGGAAACAGTTCAGTAATTTCTTTACCCAGCTGGGCAGGTACACATTCGAGTAATAATACCGCTGCCCCTGCTTCAACTAATGCTTTACAGTCAGCAATTAGCTGATCAGCGGCTTCACGACTTTTTGCCTGTAGCTTGTAACCACCGAGAACATGAACAGACTGCGGCGTTAGACCAAGATGTACACAAACCGGAATACCATTACGGGTCAGATTCTGTACTGTTTCAGATAACCATGCCCCACCTTCAATCTTGACCATCTGAGCACCGGCCTGCATTACGATGCGAGCATTTTTGAGCGCATCTTCCAGAGTGGCGTAACTCATAAAAGGAAGATCAGTCATAATCATGGCATGCTGATTACCACGACGCACTGCAGCAGTATGATAAGCCATATCTTCAACCAGTACCGGTAATGTTGAGTCATGACCCTGAATTGTCATTCCCAGTGAATCACCAATCAGAATAGAATCAATTTCAGCAAGTTCCATGGCTTTTGCCATACTGGAATCATAGCAAGTCAGGCAAGAAAATTTACGCCCCTGAGCTTTGAACTGTCTTAAATCACTCAGACTAATCATGAAGATATCCTCTTGCACAGTATCTTAAATATATAGATTAAATGCTGGCCCATTGTTCATCGGCCAAAACAGTAAGTTCTGATTGCTGGACCAAATCCAGTTGTTGAAGTAGCTGTCCATTTACGCTGAGACTCACATTCAGATCAAGCAGTGGAATAACAACAAAATCCCGCTCCAGCAGTCCAATATGTGGCACATTCAGCCGTTCATGTTGTATAGACTGCTGACCATAAAGCAAAAGATCCAAATCTAGTGTCCGCTCGCCCCACCTGCGTAGACGCACCCGCCCGGCTTCCTGCTCAAAAGCTTGCAACTGATCTAATAGAGGCAAAGGCTCAAGCACAGTTTCAAGCTGTGCTACGGCATTATAATAATGCGGCTGGTCTTGAGGCCCCATAGGCGGACTCTGATATAACCTGGAAACTTTTACCGGCCCCAACGTACTAAGTCTTGATACAGCTTGAGTTAAAATCTGGCGTGAGTCACCGAGATTGCTGCCTAGGCCAATATAAGCAATGGTACTCATTGTGTTGGTCCAAATACCACTTGACTGAGGTCACGCTTTACCCGTTTGCGCTTCATAATCGGATGATCACTATTGAAGTCTCCCACAGATTCTGCTGCTTTAACCGCTTCATGATCAACCTCCGGCTTACGTGCTTTTCTAGCACGTCGGCTACGCGGTTCGGGGATATCGACTAAGGGTTCAATTTCCAGATGCTTTACTTCATCCAGTACATCTTCGTTCTGTTTACGGCGATTCTTGGCACGCTGCCGGTTATACTGACTAATAGTTTTTTCTTTTTCATCAGCTCCCATATTCTGGTAAGCATCCCACCATTGCCCCATTCCCTGAGTCGTTGGGTCCCCTGCCTTCTCACGCAATAATAAAAAGTCAAAGCCGGCACGGAAACGCGCATGGCTGGCCAAGGCTTCAATTTGCTGAGGTTTCGGATTCAGCAAACGGCTCTGCATTTCCCAGACTTCACGAATAAAGGTTTCTGCAAAACGTGGAATAACAGTACGTGTGGCTTGACGCTTAAGTACATCCAGCCCAGCCTGAGCACGCGCCTCAGCAGCGACAATACCTTTACCGCTATAAAATTCATAGCGCTCCAGGAAGGGCTCCCAAAGTAGTACAGCATAGAAGAATGCTGGATTAATAGTTTTACCGATCTGAATACGATGATCAGTATTTTTCGCAGCCAACTCTATAAAGGCAGTAATATTCGGGCGGATATCTGCAAATAACTGCTTCCAGATATCAAAATCAATAAGCATCGGTAGCACACGTGCCAGGTGCCCCATAGTAAACAGCTTTTGTGATTCGTCATACAAACGGTGCGGAGACACATCACGGAGCAGTTGTGCCAGCTCGGCTGTAAAAATTTTCAGAATAGCTGGATCAATTTTGAAATTCAGTTTAGCTGCAAAACGCAAAGTGCGTAGCATCCGTACTGGATCTTCTTCAAAACGCTGTACCGGATCACCAAGCAAACGCAAGGTTTTATTTTTGATATCCTGAACCGCATCACAAAAATCAAGCACAATACCTTTATGCGGCTGATAATACAGGGCGTTAATAGAAAAATCACGGCGGGAAAAGTCTTGTTCGATACTGCCCCAGTTATTATCACGCAGGATCATGCCTGAGGCACTGGTCACAGCTTTTTTAGGAGGAGCACGAAAAGTTGCCACTTCAATCAGTTCACGGCCAGAATACACATGAGCCAATTCAAAACGGCGGCCAATAATACGGCAGCGACGCCCAAATACATCCTTGATCTGTGAAGGAGTTGCATTGGTTACAGCATCGAAATCTTTAGGGTTTAACCCCAGCATCAGGTCTCTTACACCGCCACCAACGATATAAGCTTCATAACCGGCCTTGGTTAAACTTTCGATAACATCTAAAATAGAAGAAGGTAATTGAGTGGTTGATAAACCACATGTTGACGCGCGCAAAGTTTGCAAAAGACGCTGTCTCCTACGTCAGGACGTAAATTTGCTAAGATGCTGTAATCATAGCTCCAACATGATTAAAGGGCAATTTGAATCTCAATATTGCCCTATTGTTTGTTGAGTTCTTATATCAACTAGCGTAACAACTTACAATGTCAGACGCGATTTATTTTTTTCAAATAGCTTGGGCCCAATGCCTTTGACCTTCTGCAAATCTTCGATGCTATTGAATTTTCCATTTTTGTTACGATATTCCACAATTGCCTGAGCTTTCTTTTCGCCCACGCCGCTCAGTACCTGCTGCAACTGATCAGCAGTACCACGGTTCAGGCTTACTTTTTCTGTACTGATCTGGGCTGCTGGTCCCGATGACATCATCATTGAACCAGTTTGCTGCAATAAGCGGCGGTCATGATCCAATTGCTGGTTTTTCCATTTCAAATAAGAATCATCAAACTGTTGCGCCTGTACCTGACCGGCACTTGCTAGCCAGAGACACCCCAGCAAACCCAACATTAGAGATAATATTTCTTTTAACCGGAAAAATTTATTGATGTTTTTCATCACGATATAGAGCTCTTCATTTTAATTGTTGTTTAGCTTGCTCCCAGAGTTGATCCATTTCTTCCAGACTCAGCTGTTCTAAAGTTCGCTGTTGCTGTATGGCCTGATCCTCGATAAAAGCAAAACGGGTTCTAAATTTATGGATGGTTGAAAGTAAAGCCATCTCACTGGAAACATGAAGTTTACGGCCTACATTGATCAGTGAAAATAGACAATCGCCAAACTCATCCATAATTTCATCGGAATTTTGATGATATATCGCCTCTTTCAGTTCGAGCAACTCCTCTTCAAGTTTCCTATAAGCACTATTTACATCCGGAAAATCAAAACCGATTTTTGCCACATTCTTCTGTATTTGTTCGGCCTGAACTAATGCTGGGCCATGCTTGATTTCATTTAGTCGGGCAGCAGGCTTACCTTGTTTTTCCTGCTGCTTAACCTGTTGCCAGAGCTGGCTGACATCTTCTTGAGTTAGACGATCACATTGTTCAGTTTTAAACACATGGGGATGACGACGCACAAGTTTCTGACAAATCGCCTGGACCACATCCTGAAAATCAAATGCACCTTGTTCACTGTACATCTGTGCCTGGAATACTACCTGTAGCAGCAGATCTCCCAGTTCATCACGGATTTCGCTTATATCGCCTTCACGTATTGCGGCTTCGACCTCATAGGCTTCTTCAATTGCATAGCGTGTCAGGCTCAAGGGTGTCTGTTCGCGATCCCATGGGCATTTTTGCCGGAGTTCCTGCATAATCGCCAATAGCTCCTTAATTGACTGCTCTGAATTTTTCATCTTTTGTCCTGCTTTACATTCACCTGTGCCAAATCATGTGGCTTTTGTTAAGATAGGCCTGCAATAACAGTCAGGCTGATTGTTAATAATTAAAATATCAATAAAGAGAATAAGTATGACACACAGTATATTGATCAGTGGTGCAGCTCAAGGAATTGGCGCCGCAGTTGCACGGCTCTTCTACCAGAAGGGTTACAAAGTTGGTCTATATGATATTAACTACGCACAAGCACAGCAATTGGCACAAGCTTTAGGATCCAATGCAATGGCGGGGCAACTGGATGTTTCCGACTATCATCAATGGAACATGGCATTAGACGAATTTGTTAGCTGGGCTGGAGAACTCAATATTCTGGTTAATAATGCAGGAGTTTTATACTCTGGTGCTTTTGAAAATACACCAATTTCTGCCCATCACCGTACAGTTGACATTAACATTAAGGGTGTGATAAATGGTTGCCATGCAGTTCTACCTTACTTAAAAACAGCCACTTTTGCCCGCGTGATCAACCTCTCTTCTGCCTCAGCTATTTATGGACAGGCTGACCTGGTTTCCTATTCAGCCAGCAAGTTTGCAGTACGCGGTATTACCGAAGGGCTTGATGTAGAGTGGCAAAAATTTGGAATTCGTGTTTTAGATGTTATGCCATTATTTGTGCAGACTGCTATGGTAAAAGATATGGATGCCGGCACCATCCAGAATATGGGTATTTCGTTGACACCAGAAGATGTTGCTCAAAAAATTTATCAGCTTGCCAATATGAAAACTACTTTTTTAACTCCTACACATCAGCCAGTTGGCCTAAAAACCAAATTTCTTTTTCAGCTTTCACAGATCAGCCCGCAATTTATAAACCGCCTGACCAATTTAGCTTTAAGCCGAAAAAAATAGATTAAAAAATTTCTACTTCTACCGATCTACCGATTAAAATAAAAATATGCTTCTCGCTGGAAGCATATTTTTTCAGAAATTTTAGATCTAACTACCTTGAACCAGACGGCGTGCGCTGATAATTCCTGGTTGCTGCTCCAAACGGGCAAGCAAACGTGATAATTGTGCTAGCCCTTTAACCTCAATCAACAACTTCATATTGGCAATACCATCAGCTTCAGAGATAGTATTGACCTGCCGGATATTGATCTGGTCTGCAAAGATGACCTGAGTCAGATCTTTAAGCAAACCACGACGGTCATAGGCTTCTACCACAATCTGCACACTCTGGCCACGAGTAGGCTGCATTTCCCAGTCTGCTTCAACTGCACGCTCAGGCTCTTGACTGATCATACGCATATAATCCGGGCATCCCACCTTATGAATGCTGACTCCTCGGTTTAAGGTAATATAACCTGCAATACTTTCACCGTGTACTGGCTGACAGCATTGGGCAATATGCAACTCGACATTGTCCAGCCCGTCGATCAGGATACCATGCGCCGATAAAGTATGACTGGCACGTGGATTCAGTGTCGGTTTGAGTACCAGCTCAGGCTCGTCCTGATCCAGATGCATGTGCCGGTTCACCTGATTAATTAGGGCATGCAGGCTCAGGTCTCCATTCACCAGCCCAATCAGAATATCATCACCACTTTTAACGTTAAAATGATTGCAATAATCACTTAAATCAATGCTCTTTGGATGAATTGCCAGACGCGATAACTCTTTATTCAGCAGATCACGCCCCACTTCAAGATTTTTGCTCCGGTCCTGCTGTCTGAACCAGTGACGCAACTTATCGCGTGCTCGCGCGGTGCGAATATAACCTAGAGAATTCACCAGCCAGTCCCGGTTCGGTTCCCGGTCTTTTTTGGTAAGAATTTCTACCTGCTCACCTGTTTTCAGGCTGTAGGTTAAAGGGACGTAACGCTGGTTGACCCGTGCGGCATAGCATTTGTTGCCGACTTCAGTATGTACATGGTAGGCAAAATCAAGTACGGTCGAACCCCGGGGTAATTCTTTAATGTCACCATCACGGCTAAAGACATAAATTTTCTCAAAATCCTCAAATTCTTGAATATGCTCAAAATTCTCGGTTTCATCACTCTGCTGATAGCCACTACTTTCATTACGCTCCTGATAATGCTCAAGAACCGCCCGTAAAGAATGCAAGCGATGATTAAAGGAATGGTCAGTGGTTTTAGAACCTTCCTTATAGTTAAAGTGTGAACATACACCAAGCTCAGCTTCTTCATGCATGTCATAAGTCCGGATTTGAACCTCTAGAGACTTATTTTCTGCAATTACTGCGGTATGTAAGGAGCGGTAACCATTGCCTTTAGGGTTGGTAATATAGTCATCGAACTGATGCGGTATATGTCGCCAGATTTGATGCACAATCCCGAGAGCGTGATAACACTCTGGTACGCTGTGCACGAGTACCCGCAAAGCACGAATATCATAGAGCTGATCAAAACTTAAGCTCTTGCTTTTCATCTTACGGTAAATTGAATAAATATGTTTGGCACGGCCGGTAATCTCTGCCTCGATCCCGTAATCAGCCAGTTCATTTTTCAGTTTATCGATGACAAATTGAATATAATGTTCACGTTCCAGACGTTTTTCATTGAGCAAAGATGCAATTTCTTTATAACGCTCAGGAGCCAAGTAGCGAAATGCCAGATCCTCAAGCTCCCACTTAAGCTGTGCAATGCCCAAACGGTGCGCCAGTGGCGAGTAAATCGTCAGAATTTCCCGTGCTACCCGCTCCTGACGCTCTTTAGAAGACTTAGCCAGTTCACGCAAGGCATACGTACGTTCAGCCAGCTTGATCAACACCACACGCACATCTTCAGTGACTGAAATCAGCATTTTATAAATGCCGGTCAAATGCTCGCGCTGATTATTATTAAAATGATCTTCGAGACGTTTATTCTTTTCAATCAGTTCAGAGAGTTTACCCATGGCCAAGGTGCCCTTGACCAGGTTATAGACATTCTCACCAAATCGTTCCTGCACCAGTTCAAGACTGGTAATCCCTTCACGTACACTGCGGTACAGCATAGCCGCTGAGAGCGTATCTTCATCTACATGCAGATGCGCCAGAATATCTGCCATTTCCACACCGGTATAAAAGGTGTTGGATCGGTGATTGACGTTGGTTTCCAGCTCTTTTTCTAATGTTAGCTGAGCGACTTCTTCTAGCTGCTTCAGCTCTGCCCCACCTAGAATATCACGCACGCGGTCTAGCCATGAGACTAAATCCAGCTGTGCTTCTTCGGCATGCTCGACAGTCGCTTCATCAGACAACTCGGTTAGTCGTCCAGGAAGCTGCTCACGTACTGTGACCATACCCTTCTCCTATACACATGTAACTCATGTTTTTTAATCGTTTATCTTGTTAATTTTTTCAAATAACACAATTGATTCTACGTGCCCGGTATGAGTAAACATATCCATCACACCAGCTTTTTTTAACCGATACCCATGCTCTACCAGAATACCTGCATCTCTTGCCAGAGTTGCTGGATTACATGAAACATAAACTATTCTTTTCGCATTAAAATTAGGAAGATAATGCATTACTTCTTCTGCTCCTGCCCGCGGAGGATCAATTAATAATGCATCAAAACCCTGCTTTGCCCAAGAATGAGAAGAAAAATCTTTTGTTAAATCTTGTGAATAGAAATACACGTTCAATAATTCATTGCTACGGGCATTTTCAGTACCGCGTTTAACCATGTCTTCACTTCCCTCTACAGCAATTACTTGACCGGTCTCACCTACACAGCGAGCCAGAGGTAAAGAAAAGTTTCCTAATCCACAAAACAGGTCAAGTACACGCTCACCTGGCTGTAGATTTAGCAAATTACATGCCAGACTGACCATTTGCGAGTTCACTGTAGAGTTAACTTGAGTAAAATCTAGTGGAGAAAAAGCAAAATCGATATCGAACTCTTCCAGACGATAATGCAAATACTTTGATGCATCCGGCTGATCTACCCGATACAAACTCTCTGGTCCAGCAGGCTGCAAATACAGTTGCCACTGCCTGCTTAACGCATATTGTGTTAATTGGTTGACATCGACTTGAGGTAATTTCTCTATATTACGAATAACCAAAGCAATATCGTGATCACCCATAGCCAATTCTATATGCCCAATGGCTGCTTTGGCTGTTAGACTTTCGAGTAACAATTGTAGCTCATTTAAGTGGCCAGCCATAGCTCGGTCCAGTACCTTGCAGGTCTGAATAGAGACCAGATGATTAGTTTGACGCTCACGAAAACCAAATTTCAGCTTTTGCTCTTTAGCTAAAAAACGCACCCCTATACGGGCTTTACGACGGTAGTCTTCTCGAGTCGAACGTAAAGCGGGTAGCCACTCTTCAGGTTCAATGGCAGCAAAATGCTTAAGATGTGAAGCTAGGACGTCTTGCTTGAAACGGATCTGTTCATCTGGGTGCATATGTTGAAGACTGCATCCTCCGCATAGACCAAAATGCGGACAGACGGGTTCAATCCGATATGAGGATGGCTCACTCAGTAATTGAACACTGTCTGCTTCTTCCAATCTTTTGGTGTGATGGGTGATTCGGGCCTGAACAGTTTCTCCTGGCAAGGCACCGGTAATAAAAACCTTTTTACCCTGCTTTTCTGCCGGATGTCCCGGCTCATTTCCATAGTGAGCAATACCCCGTCCTTCATGGGAAAGCGCCTCAACCTTAAATACATAATGCGCAGGTTGAGCCGAACGCGGTTTAGCTTTGTGTCTCAAGGAAATAACCTAATCTCTAACTGTAGGAAAAATATAATGTGAAGTAAATTCGGTATGCTGGGAACTGTCTTGCCACAGGCGAACAAAATCCGCTTGTTGTGGCTGCTGGCTTAAATACGCAATTGTGGATTGAATCCAGAAACGATGATCCTCTGCAAGCAATTGACCTTTCAACAGTAGCCAGCGCAGATAGATCAGCCAAGTATTTAGCACATCTCCTTCACAGTGTTGGCTTAGCTCTAGCCATTCACCATGCTGTACCTGCTCAGACACTCGGTAACCTTCTGTACGCTTGCCCGGATAACCCAGCAATTGTGCAGCGTCATCAAGTTTCTGAAAATTGCGGCCATTAAACATGGCCATCACGTCCATTAGATCGACATGACGGTGATGATAACGGTTCTGGTAATTATTATACCGCTTCTGAATATCAATTTCGCCCTGATCAAACAGGCTCGGAGCAGAAAGACCATGATACATGGTGCGAAATAAAATAACGGGTAAGTCAAACTGTGACCCGTTCCAGCTCACCAGAGTGGGATGACGCTTTTCAAAAATGGAAAGAAACTTTCTGAGAATCTCTGCCTCAGCATACTGCTCCTGACTAAAAGAAAATAGCCGCATGCCATGTTCATCAACCCAGAGGCCTGAAATACAGACAATCTCGTGTAAAGGCAGGCGCTGAAAATCGGTCCCTGCTTCTTGGCGACGCAGCTTAATCAAAGCCTGTTCAAGCTCATCATCCGGTAAATCCAGATTGTACAGGTGCGCACCTGCCTTCAAGTCGGTCAGTGTTTCGATATCAAAAATCAGGACAGGTAAGCGCATGTAATTCTCTTGAATAATTATTTATCTTCAGCTGAAAACAAACCGGTAGACAGATAACGGTCACCACGATCACAAATTATACAAACGATGACGGCATCCGGATTTTCTTCTGCAAGCTGTAAAGAAGCCCAGACCGCTCCACCTGATGAAGTTCCGGCACTAATTCCCTCTTCCCGGGCCAATCTGCGCATAGTGCGTTCAGCCTCAATCTGTGGAATGTCGATCGTGCGGTCAATACGGCTACGGTCAAAAATTGTAGGAAGATATTGTTCGGGCCAGCGGCGAATACCTGCAATACTTGAACCCTCAGATGGCTGCAAGCCCACAATCTGGATATCCGGGTTCTGCTCTTTAAGATATTTTGATACCCCCATAATGGTACCGGTCGTACCCATAGAGCTGACAAAATGGGTAATTCTACCCCCCGTCTGTTTCCAGATTTCTGGTCCTGTGGTGAGATAATGGGCCTCTACATTGTCCGGATTTCCAAACTGGTTAAGCACCAGACCTTTACCGTCCTGCTCCATTTGCAGCGCGAGGTCACGGGCACCTTCCATTCCCTGCTGTGGTGTCACCTCAATCAGCTCAGCACCATAAGCCAGCATAGCATCTTTACGTTCCTGACTCATATTGCTCGGCATGATCAGCTTCATTTTATAACCACGCATAGCCGCTACCATTGCTAGCGCTATACCGGTATTTCCACTTGTGGCTTCAATGAGCGTATCACCCGGTTTGATCTGTCCACGCCTTTCAGCCTGCATAATCATATTATAAGCAGGGCGGTCTTTTACCGAGCCAGCTGGATTATTTCCTTCAAGCTTGGCCAGCACAGTCGCTCGAGTGTGGTTAGCCAAGCGCTGTAAACGTACCAGTGGAGTTTTTCCAACATAATAGTCCAGCAGAAATTCATCCGCGGTAAAGTCAGGGGTCATCGTTGTCATTGTATGCACCTATATCGAGGTGATCAGTATTGTATGAAAAAATGCTTGCGCCTGCACTCATTTAACGTGCTTTTCTTAAAACCGCTTAATGCACGGCCAGTTTTATATAAAGCATGCTAATATGCCTGCATGGGGAATGAACAGCTCAAGCCATGTCGAATCTGAATAAGAAACTATCTAAGCGCCTACATTTAAATCATGCCTATGGGCAGCTTATTGCCTTGATTTTTGTCCCCATTATGGTTCTTGCATGCGTTGGCGCGGCACTGGTTTTAACTGAAACTTCGAATGCGGCTAAGGCCCAGCAGCGCCATACAGCCACTGCAATTCTGACTCGCTATGAGCATGTAGCCCAGCAGTTATTTTATTTGCTTAGTCAAAACCCCGACCGTTACACTCAAGCACGTAACATTCTACAGTACATGTTTATTGAGCAGCACCTGCAAGGTGCCATGATTATTGATAAAAATGGTAAAAGCTATTTAGATATAGGGTTCCAAAGCGAGCCATCCCAAATAAAGCCTCCACAAAACTCTATCTTTTTTGGACCTGTTTCCTATCATCATAATCATCTTTATGGCTTGCAGATATCTTCTGATCCAGCCAATAAAGCTTGGCTGGTTATTGAAATGGACAACCAGCCATTGGAAATTGCGCGTTACCGGGTCATGATAGTGTTGATCGCTACCGGGCTTTTAACCTTATTATTGCTGTTACTGTGCCTGAATTTCTATTCACGGCGCTGGATTGCGCCGATGTATGAAATTCGCATGCAGCTACAGCGGTTAAATGTCGATACTTTAGACCAGCACATTATTATTAACAGTACTGGCGAGCTGAGACTCTTACAGCGCGATATTGCCAATGTAGTGAAACGCCTACATTTTAGCTTTCTGGAGCTAAAAGAGCATACCGAACAGACTGAAGATGACCTGCGCCGGACATTGGACACCTTAGAGGTTCAGAATATTACTTATCGCCAGGCACGCGATCAGGCAATTTCTGCAAATCAGGCCAAGTCAGTATTTCTAGCCAATATCTCGCATGAATTACGTACCCCGCTAAACAGTATTGACGGTTTTATTCACTTGATGCTAAGGCAGGATAATCTTAGCAATGAGCAGAACCTGTATTTGCAGACTATCCGTAAATCTTCTGCTCACCTGCTGGCCCTGATTAACGATGTACTGGATTTTTCTAAAATTGATGCCGGTAAGCTTGAGCTTGAAACTGCACCATTTGACCTTGAGGAAGCTATTTTTGATGTAATGGATATGCTGTCACCCCTTGCCGCACAAAAACAGATCGATATGGCATTTTATTATGGTGATGATGTTCCGCAATATATTGTAGGTGATGTACTGCGCTTCAAGCAGATTCTGACCAATTTGATTTCCAATGCAATCAAATTCACCCCAGATGGTGAGATTATTGTCCGGGCGCGGATGGAACAAGATGGTATGGAACAATGTCTCTTACATTTCAGTGTGCAGGATAGCGGCATTGGTCTGAGCGGTACTGATCGCAAAAAACTGTTTGAGTCTTTCTCACAGGGTGATACTTCGGTGACACGCCAGTTTGGAGGAACAGGTCTAGGGCTAGCAATCTCTAAACAGTTAGTACACCTGATGCAGGGACAAATCGGATTTGAAGATAATCAGGAGCGTGCACCTACAGAAAAGGGCTCAACATTCTGGTTTACCGCCATGTTTGGCGTAGAAGATGAGCATGAACAGCAACATCCGAATTTCGAACATATTCATGTTTTATCCTTCTTGGCCCATCCAGCTACTGCTAACGTATTGCGTCATTATCTGGAAAATTATCAGGTTAAGCATACTGAGACACAGTCAATCCTGGATCTGTTCAGCCGCCTGAACCAGCTAAAAGACCAGAGTGAGAATACCTGGCTCATTGTAGACCATAGTGGTGACAGTGAAGCATTACTAAAAGAAATTCGTAGCCGCTATTCGGGACATCTTGCTGTTTATGGATACCAGATGGTGCTTGAGCCGAATATTCTTACTGAATATCGTGCACGTCCTCTGTATCAGCCTCTTAGCCGTACCGCATTAATTCAGCTACTCAGCAACCAGCCAGTATTTGAACAGGATAGCCTTGAAAGTTTTAATGGCCGTGGCTTGCATATATTGGCTGTCGATGATCACTTGCCAAATCTGATTGTACTTGAGGCATTACTAGGTGAGCTTAACGTTACAACTACCAAAGCGCTCAGTGGGCAGGAAGCACTAGATATCCTGCATCATCAGATTGAGCGCAAAGAAAAACTATTTGACCTGATCTTTATGGATATCCAGATGCCGGTAATGTCGGGAATTGACACCACCCGGGCTATCCGCTCACTGGAGTCAACGCTAGAGGGAGAAGTTCATCTACCGATTATCGCACTGACTGCTCATGCTTTAGCCGATGAAAAAAATAAACTGCTGAAAGTGGGGATGGATGACTATGTCACCAAACCCATTCAGATTGATCAGCTGATTCATATCCTGACGCAGTGGACCAATAATCAGTTCAATCAGCCTCCCGCAATTGAAAGCGGTATTTTACTTGATGCTCTAGACCCTGAAGTTCTGGACTGGCAACAGAGCCTGCAGCTGGCAGCGAACAAGGAAGACCTGGCTCATGATCTGCTTAAGATGCTAGTGGACAGTTTTCCAGCTGAACTGGCTGAAATGCAGCAATTGATTGAGCTGGAAGATTTTCCCCAGCTTGAACATGTATTGCACCGCTTATATGGCGCCACCCGTTATGTAGGTACGCCCAAATTACAGGAGACCAGCGGAAGTTTTGAACAGTTTGTCTCCACCTTGCGCAAAGAACGCCGTAAGGCAGATGAGGCTTTTATTCAGGAAACCTTAAACCGTTTTGATGAACTAACAGCAATCATTCATGAAGTTGAGACTGCTGCCCGGCACATTCTGGATGCTTCTTAAAGTAAATAAATTGACTTAAATGAGAGACACCGCTCATTTGCGTGACTCGGCTGTCATGCATCTGAGGTCATGCGATGGTATGCTCAGCCTCAAGAGAGAAAATAAGAGTTAGAAAAATGGCACTACTGCGTATAGAAAAAAATAATGGGATAGCGATAGTCTATCTGAACCGGCCAGAAAAACGTAATGCAATGAGTTTTGCTTTGTTACGCGAACTGGTCAGTACGGCCAAAACTATAGAAAAAGATCGTTCCATCCGCTGTGTTATTTTAACGGGTGAGGCCAATGTATTTAGTGCCGGTATTGACCTGGGTGACCTCAATAATCCTAAAAACCGGGCCTATGCTGTTTGGGAGCTGCTCAAACCCGGTCAAAGCCTTTTCCAGAAAGCTTTTCTGGTCTGGCAAAATCTGCCAGTTCCGGTAATTGCAGCCCTCGAAGGTTTCTGTTTTGGTGCTGGAATGCAGCTTGCACTGGCTGCCGATATTCGCATTGCCCACCCTGAAACAAAGATGTCGATCATGGAAAGTCGCTGGGGCCTAGTTCCTGATATGGGTCTGTCACGTTCTTTAAAAGGTCTGGTGGGTATAGATCTGGCTAAGGAATTAACACTGACCGCACGGATTTTCAAAGCTCAATATGCCAAAGAAATTGGTTTAGTAACTCATTTGGATGAACAGCCTCTAGTACGGGCTCAAGCTTTGGCACAAGAAATGCTGCAACGCTCACCTGATGCTTTACTGGCTGCAAAACGGGTTCTGGAAGCAATGCAACATCAGCCAAAACAGTCATTACGGCTAGAAAAAATCTGGCAATTCAAGTTATTACTAGCAAAAAACACACGTCTTGCCCGTCAAAAAGATAAACGTCCTGAAATTGAATATCTGCCGCGTCAATACAAATAATAGAGAGCGAGACTGATGAGTTTTAACCGTGACACTCCAATAGCATTTTTAGGCATGGGACTGATGGGAAGCCGCATGGCTGCACGCCTGATTCATGCCGGCTTTCAGGTCGCAGTCTGGAACCGGACAGCTTCTGCTTGCGCCCCCCTGCTTGACACAGGTGCAAAAGCATTAGATCTGGAGCAACTGGGACGTTATAAAATTATTCTGACTTGTCTGGCAGATGATCAGGCTGTCCAGCAAGTTTTCAACCAGATCCAGCCCTATTTAAAACCCGGCCAGACCATTGTAGATTTTTCCAGTCTATCAGTAGATAAAACCCTGGAACTGGCACAGGCAGCCCGACGGCAACATGTCAACTGGATTGACTCTCCCGTATCAGGGGGTACAGCAGGAGCCGAACAGGGAACACTAGTGATTTTCGCTGGTGGAAATGCTGAAAAAATTCAGGACCTCACCTTAGTCTACAATGTTTTGTCACAACGTGTGACTCGTATGGGAGAAACAGGCACAGGTCAGGCGACCAAAATCTGCAACCAGCTCATTGTTGCGGCCAACAGTACATTAATTGCCGAAGCAGTTGCACTAGCAGAACAGGCTGGTGTTGATACCCGGCTATTAGCTCCTGCACTTGCAGGTGGTTTTGCCGACTCAAAACCGTTTCAGATTCTTGCTCCGCGTATGGCTACTCATGTATTTGAACCGGTACAATGGAAAGTGCAGACTTTATCAAAAGATCTAGGAAATGCAGTTAAGCTGGCAGAACAGTTCAAACTTGATATACCTGTAGCAAAGCAGGCCTTAACACAGTTAACTTCACACCAGCAAAATGGTTTTGCGAAAAAAGACCTGGCTACCGTGATTCAGCAGGTCAAATCTTAATTGTTCAAGGAATGAAAATATGAGCAAGCTTGCAGTCAATCTGTCTATGATCTTTACTGAAGTGCCACTCATTGAGCGTTTTGCACTTGCTCATGCGCATGGCTTCCAGCATGTCGAAATCCAGTTTCCTTATGAGCTCGAAATAGAACAGATTGCCAGACAGCTGCACAAATACAAATTGGGTCTATGTCTGATCAATGTACCGGCTGGCGACCTGATGCAAGGCGGTAATGGCCTAGCAGGAGTCCCGGGGCAGGAAATTGCCTTTCATCGTGCTCTTGAACAGGCCATTGATTATGCTATAGCACTTAAAGTACCCAGTATAAATATACTGGCCGGCAAACAGCCCGAAGATGCAGATTTACTGCCTTGTCTAAACACCTTGGCACACAACTTGAAACTGGCCTGTCACCTTGCGACAGAGCAGGGAATTCAGCCAGTTTTTGAGATGATCAATGCCACAGACATGCCACGCTTCTTGGTACAAAACATAGCACAGGCTCAGGAAATGCTTGAAGCAGTCAACCATCCAGCCTTAAAAATGCAATATGATTGCTACCATATGGCAATGATGGGTGAAGATGTGTTGGCATCCTTGCAAGAAAATATTGCTTCAATTGGACATATCCAGTTTGCTGACTGCCCGGGACGACATGAGCCTGATACGGCCCAGATTTCTTATTCAGAGATTTTCACTTGGTTAAAGCAAAGTAAATATTCAGGATTTATTGCCGCAGAGTATAAACCAAGAGCTCACTCAAACGCTTCTTTTCACTGGAAAAATAAATATTTTCCTGATCAGATTTAATACATAAAATGTTACGCGCGATAATTTGAAATCTGTTCATAAAAGCGCTATATTAGATACTGAATAATAGTCTGGAAAATATGTTTTTTATGAATTTAGAACCATCGCCCAGCGTGTCTAATTCTTACGATCTCGCCATGAATTCTCAAAGCCAGAGTGTGCAGGAATGCTTAAAAGTTGTGCACAATGCTTTAACCGATGTAAAAGCTAAAGATATTATTGAACTTGATGTCAGTTCAATCAGTAATGTTGCTGATGCAATTGTAATCGCAAGTGGTACATCAACACGTCATGTAAAAGCTTTGGCTGATAATGTTGCTGATGAAGCACGTAAAGCCGGTTTCCGTCCTATAGGTATTGAAGGTGAACGTGATGCAGAATGGATCCTGATTGATTTAGGATATGTAGTGGTACATGTGATGCTACCTACTGCACGTAAGTTCTACGATCTAGAAAGCTTATGGCGTAATGCACCCGAATCTGTAGCGTAAAACTCCCTGAAAAAGCGACCTCTTCGGTCGCTTTTTTATATTTAATACCTTTTTAATAATTCATTATATAAAGCTGTTAAAAAACCGATATGCCACTTATTTTTTGGATATGATCTGTTTTTTTTGACCAGTTTAAGTCGAATAATGCATAAAATTTCAAACCGGTTAAATCCTCCTGAATAGCAATATTTAAAACTCCCTATTCTCCCGCATTCAATATGAAAAGGTGAGGCAGCATATTGCCCACCATTTTAAAAGTATTTATTTCGAGCAAATATACTATGCATTACTACTCCTATTAAGTAAGGTATACGGATTAAAGATAGAAGATATAAGGCGTAAAACAGATCAATTATTTTCTTTAATATATTTTTTATAAAAGAAATAGCAATTTAAATTAAACCTGCAGGCTTAACCCTGCCAGTCTATAAGACAGTAGATTCAATATAAATAATAGAAAGGGTTATAAATGATTTCTTTAATTTTTAATAAATACCATAAAACAGATGAGGAAAGCTAAATTGAATACTATATAGTAGTTTAGAATAAATTTTGTTTGCCTACATTAAATAAGATTATAAAAAAAGCCACCCTAAGATGGCTTTCATTATTTTTTAGAAATTAGTGACCCGTGCCATTAATTGCTTTGGTCATATCCTCGACCACTTTCTTCGCATCACCGAAAATCATCATAGTTTTTTCGTTGTAGAACAGGTCATTATCGAGTCCAGCATAACCAGTTGCCATTGAACGTTTGATTACCATGATAGTACGTGCCTTATGCGCTTCAAGAATTGGCATACCATAGATTGGCGAGTTTGGATCATCTTTAGCAGCCGGATTGACCACATCATTTGCACCAATTACCAGTACCACGTCAGTTGCTGGGAAATCTGAGTTAATCTCATCCATTTCCAGAATATCTTCATAAGGTACATCAGCTTCAGCAAGTAAAACGTTCATATGCCCCGGCATGCGGCCTGCAACCGGATGAATTGCAAACCGTACAGTAACACCCTGCTCTTTTAACAGATTGGCTAATTCCTTGACCGCATTTTGCGCACGGCCTTGCGCCATTCCATAACCTGGCACAATTACTACACTGTCTGCATTTGACATCAGGAAGCCAGCATCATCAGCTGAACCTGAACGGTGGTTACGCTGCACCTGCTCACCTGCGGCTGCACTTCCTGCGACCGCAGTACCGCCCATTGCGCCACCAAACAGTACATTAATGATAGAGCGATTCATGGCTTTACACATGATATAAGATAAAATAGCACCTGATGAACCCACCAGTGAACCTGCCACTATCAGCATATTATTTTCCAGGGTAAAACCAATACCCGCAGCCGCCCAGCCAGAAAAAGAGTTAAGTAACGAAACCACTACCGGCATATCACCACCGCCAACCGGTGCAATCCATACCCAGCCAAAGACCAGTGCCAAGATAGTCATTGCCCAGAATGCCTGCATGTTTCCTGTTGTAAAGAAGTAAAAACCGCATGCTAACATGGCAATAAAGATAATCGCCTGTACTGGTTTTACCCAGCCACCAGAGATCGTTTTAGCCCATTTCTTTGCAGCCAGTTTACCGTAAGCAAATACTGAGGCTGTAAAGGTAATTGCACCTACAAAACAACCCACAAACAGTTCAAACAGGTGAACCTTGTTCATATGGGCATGTTCAACTCCAGCAGCAGTCAGGGCCGCTTCATTTTGTAAAAACAATGCGCTGAGCTGGTTATTATGCAGAATGGCTGCTATCGCAATCAGAACTGCTGCCAGACCCACCAGAGAATGCATTAAAGCTACAGTTTCCGGCATCTGAGTCATCGGTACAGTACGTGCCCGGGCAATACCAATTAACCCGCCCAGTACCATTGCTCCTACAATCATCCAGATGACTGGATGATCTGCAACAAAGAATGTAGTGATTACCGCAATCGCCATAGCAATCATGCCATAACGGTTACCAGCAATCGCTGTTTTAGGGCCTGATAAACCGCGTAAGGTCAGAATAAAAAGAATGGCACCAATCAGGTAGAACCAATCCGCATTTGCTCGAATAAATTCCATTTATTAGCCCTCTTTTTTCTTTTGCTTTGGCTTAAACATTTCAAGCATGCGTGCCGTTACAGCGAAACCGCCAAAAATATTAATACTGGCCAGAAAGACTGCGATTGCACCAAGTACACTCACTACATTGATGCTCTGGAACGCTACATTTGCATCTACACCAAACACAGGCATACCTACTGTCTGAATCATGGCACCCACAATAATAATTGAGGAAAGTGCATTGGTTACTGCCATCAACGGTGTATGTAATGCCGGAGTAACGCCCCATACCACGTAATAACCCACAAAGATGGCTAGGACAAAAATTGTAATAGTTTCAACCATGAGCAGTCTCCTTAACCACGTTTAAGCAGGACTTGGCCATTGTGAGTGACCAGCAGGGCTTTTTGAATTTCGTCTTCCAGGTTAACCGTAAAGTTTTTTTCTTGATCAAACAGGGTTTCGACAAAATTGAATACATTACGGGCATACAATGCTGAAGCTTCTGTCGCCACAGTGGCAGGAATATTCGGCACACCCAGAATTTTTACACCATTACTGGTCGTGACTGTCTCACCACATTTAGAGCCTTCTACATTACCGCCTGACTCAACTGCCATATCCAGAATGACTGAGCCCGGTTTCATCTTGGCCACAGTTTCAGCTTTAATAAGACGCGGCGCATCGCGGCCAGGTAGCAGTGCCGTAGTAATTACAATATCGGCATTGGAAACAGCTTTATCAACAATAGCGGCCTGATCTTTAATATATTGTTCACCAGGCATCCAGCCGTAACCATTTTTTGCAGCTTCCGCAGCACGTTGCTGCTCTTCTGCAGACATGGGTACATCCAGCCATTTGCCACCCAAAGACTCAACCTGATCTTTTGCAGTTGGACGCAGGTCAGTTGCTTCAACTACTGCACCCAGGCGCTTCGCTGTTGCAATTGCCTGCAGGCCTGCAACACCCACTCCCATGACTACTACACGGGCGGGCTTTACAGTACCAGCCGCGGTCATCAGCATTGGGAACATACGTTGATATTCATTGGCCGCCAGCAATACCGATTTGTAACCGGCCAAGTTGGCCTGTGAAGACAGTACATCCATATTTTGTGCACGAGACAAAGTACGGGGCAACAACTCAAGGGCAAATGCAGAAACCTGTTGTGATGCAAACTGATCAAGCTCAGTATTACGATATGGATCAAACATTGCCACAACCGTTGTATGAGGAGAAAGTTTCTGAATCTCCTCCCCTTTAGGTGCCCGAACTTTTAAAATAATCTGGCTATTCTGATAGGCATCATCGGTTATGGTTGCACCAACCTGTTCATAAGCGCTATCTATATAAGCAGCTTTAACCCCTGCTCCACGTTCAATAACGACACTATGACCAGCATTGATCAACTTTTTTACTGTCTCTGGCGTAGCAGCCACACGATTTTCACCGATAACAGTTTCGGTTGGGATTCCGATCTGCATGAGCGTTCCTCAAGCTAATTTTTCTTAAGTAAACATCGCCAAAAACGATGTTTCCCCCAGGATGTATTCTTGTTGAATTTCTGGATTCTAATTGAACCGTTTTAAAATACTACCCAATATTTATTTAATAAATACCTATATTTTGAACTGATGATTCATAAATATAAAAAATCCAACCATAAAATATAATTATTATTTATACATTAAATGAATATTTTTTATTCATTCTGTTTATTTTTTCTCCGTTCTTTCTTTTAATTTCCTTGTTATATATTTTTTATAATTTTCTATAGCAACATTGAATGGCATTTCTGACAATGAATGGAACACTTTTAAACATTCATCACGCCACTTGCCGACTTTATTTTCCGGCAACCTGTACTTAATTTAATTCTATATGAAGGCATATTTTGCTTTTCTGACAGAATAGTGAGTTCATTAAAATAAGAAAATAGCAGTGTTCTTTAAAGTTCTAGGCAAAAAAGTGAATCATGGATAAAGCATATTAAACTGGTTAGCTACACTTAGTAGTGATAGATATTTTGTTAAATCTAGAGCTTTATCATAGTTTGAAAAAAATATAGAAATTTACAGAAAAAGTTTTTTCATCATTTTATCTGATGATGAACAGCTGATCTATTTCTATTTTTTGATTTAAATTGCACTATTTTTGGGCATAAATACAACAAGAGTTAAGACTGTATAAGTTAAATTTCTATATAGTGATTATTCTGCTGTGTTCTGATCAAGCAAAACTTTCTCTAATAAATGATCTTAACAAATTGACTTATTCCCCAAGCTTTAAGGATTAATGACTTTTTTATATTTTCTCTCACCACGGTAAAACTTTATAATTCAAGTATCGATACGTTTGCCGCTCTGGCTGTATCAGGCAACGTGATTAAACAAGACTATAAAATGAAATTCTCCATTACCCGGATACAGCTTGGCTCCCTGTTTGCCATTTGCTCTGCTTTTCTATTTAGTACCAAAGCAATTTTTATCAAGCAGACTTATGCTCTTTCTCCACTGGTTGACGCTACGCTATTGATGGCGCTGAGAATGGCGAGTGCCTTGCCCTTTTTTCTTGTTATTTGCTGGCTGAATCGTCACCGTAATCAGGATATCAGACCGCGAGAATGGTTATTACTGGTGTTGGCGGGCATACTTGGCTATTACCTTGCCAGCTGGCTTGATTTCTTAGGATTAATGTTTATCAGTGCCTCATTGGAAAGGATTATCCTGTTTTTATATCCAACTCTAACGGTACTGGCTTCTAGTCTGATTTACCGGCAAAAGCTCGCTCCAAAAATGCTTTTTGCAATTTTACTCAGCTATAGTGGTACAGTTTTAGTGATGTTACAGGAACATCAGTCTGGTCCTGAAAACTCTTTATGGTTAGGTGCAGGACTGGTTTTTGCCAGTGCTGTGGCCTTTTCAGCTTACCTTTTGCTTACACCGCACCTAATCCATAAATTTGGTTCCTGGAATTTTACAGGCCTAGCCCTGAGTGTGGCTTGTAGTGGTACTTTAATACATTATTTTCTTGCTACCCCCCAACCTTTAGTACTGATTACACAGTTACCTGCCTCTGTGATCTGGTACGGTATTGCACTAGGAATTCTGGTGACAGTATTGCCTACTATTTTACTCATGCAGAGTATAGAG
This sequence comes from Acinetobacter sp. UBA6571, assembly GCF_002434085.1. Lineage (NCBI taxonomy): Bacteria > Pseudomonadati > Pseudomonadota > Gammaproteobacteria > Moraxellales > Moraxellaceae > Acinetobacter > Acinetobacter sp. UBA6571. The sequence goes on from NZ_DJJJ01000067.1 coordinate 61,788, forward strand.
CGATTGGGTGCAGCGCAATCAGCCATGATTGCCTCTATTGGACCAATTTTGACACTGCTTCTGGCCGTAGTATTTTTAGACGAATACCTGAATGGCTGGCAGTGGCTAGGATGTATCTTAAATATTGTTGGTGTAATGATAATTACATTAAGTAAGCGAAAGCTGCAGCATTGAATTTTACTTTTATGGAAGTTAGATATTCTGCTTGTCTATAATAGTTATTTTCATAATGTGCTAAAAGAGTGCATGAAGAATCTTAAATAACTGCGTATCAAAGTAGAATAGCAGCAACTTGATGTAAGCTGGAGCTGCCCTGCATCTCTATAGCAAATACAGTTTCAGAAAAGTAACCGCCAGATTTGGCCATTTTTTAATTCCGGAAAAGTAAAATGGATAACTCTCAGGATATTAGCCAGAACAGACCACTGCTCTGGCTAATGGCAATCGCATGTGGGCTATGTGCAGGAGTAAATTATTATTGTCAGCCACTGGTACATTCTATTCAGCAATATTTTGCCGTAACTGAGGCCCAAGCAGCTTTAACTGTTACTTTTGCTCAGGTCTCTTATGCGCTAGGCTTGCTGTTTATTGTACCTTTAGGGGATATTCTCAATAAAAGCAGATTTATTCCTTTACTCATGTTTTTTGCTGCTATTGGTCTGCTTCTTTGTGGTTTTGCTATCAACCTGCCTATGCTCTGGGTTGGCACTGTTATAGCAGGTCTGTTTTCAGTTGCTGCTCAGGTGCTTATTCCACTGGCTACCATGGCGGTTCAACCGGAAAAGACCGGAGAGGTTGTTGGTTTTTTAATGAGTGGCCTGTTAATTGGGATACTTCTTTCAACCAGTCTGGCAGGCGTATTATCCAATCTATTTGAATGGAACATTATTTATTTGGCTAGCGCGGTCATGATGTTATGCCTGGCTTACCTGCTAAAAAGTCGGCTGCCTTATGTCATGCGTTTCAAGATGGGCTATCTGCAAATCTTTAGTTCAATGGCCAGCCTGATTAAAGAAGAAAAACGTCTGGTCTTACGCTCACTCGTCGGTGGGTGCGCATTCGCTTCGGTCAGTACACTTTTTTCAACAATTGCAGTATTACTTTCAGGGCCTGCATTCCAGCTACCTGACTTTATGATTGGCTTGATACCTCTTATGGGGATATTTGGTGCCTTATCCACCCAGTGGATTGGTAAACAGGCAGATAAAGGTTATACCCGGATTCTTACCTGGATCGGTTGCGGGCTATTAGGTATCAGCTGGATTGCATTTTATTTTACCCAGTATAGCTTAATAAGTTATATCACCGGCTTCGGTATAATCCATCTAGGTTTGGCAATAGTGCATAGCTGCAACCAGAATATTGTCTTCCGGCTACGCCCAGATGCCAAATCCCGTTTAAATGCCATTTACATGACCATGTATTTTATTGGAGCTGCGGGCGGTTCTGCATTAGGGATTTATGCTTGGCATCATGGGGGATGGCTGATGACCTGTCTCGCTGGTTTCTCTTTGGCTCTAGCTGCAACAGTATTTGCCCTGATTGACCAGTTGATCAAGCATGAGCCGCAGCAGGCTTAAAAAATTTTGATCACCTAGAAACTAGCAAACAGCAACTTGAGGATAAAAAGGCTGCTGGCTATGGCTAAAACATTCTCCATGTTCCAGCATGATTAAAATTAACACAGGAAGCAATGTAGTCAGGATACGGGAAGCCAGCTCATTCAGCTCAGCCTGTAACTGGCTTTTGCAGGTGATGCCACCTTGCAGAATTTGAGTATGTAGCGTTATTAATCTTGCAAATACTATTTCTAGTAATGCAGCAGTGTCTTTATGTCTGAATATCTGTTCACAGTTTTGCTGCTCCTGTAAATCTTGCATCTGCCATTCTGGCTGTGTTAGCTGGCCATGACGATATTGCCAGTAGGACTGCCGGCTATATTGACTCATCAGGTAAGTCTGTATAGCTGAATAAAGCCTTCCCCATAAAGTTCGCTCAAGTTTCCCTTCTACATCATATTGCAAGAGTGATTTTAAAAATAGGCAGAGTTCTTCTTGATGTGAAATTTGGTTTATTTTTGAAGTCACATATAGGGCCTGTAAGCTAATCCACAGGCTAAGTATCTTTAGCTCGAGATTTTCATCGAGATCAATCGATTGCTTCAACCAGCTGATGCTACGCTGCATCCGCAAATTAAAATGCTCAGGATATTCGGCTTTTTTTGCTCTGAAAACCTCTTCTAGCACTAACATTGCCTACCCCACTTATGATTATTTTATCTTGTCTATATTTTTAAAATAGCGCTAAAGCTGAGGTTACTTCAAATACTTATTGTGACCAGAGGTTAATTTTATTTTATACCTCGTGATTTGGCCCTACAGTTAAAAGCTTACCCTGTTGTATCAGATCTAAACCCCGTATAATACGCCTCTTCGTTTTTCTGTTAGCTTCAGGTCCGGATATGCAAATTCTTCAGTCACCTCAGCCTCGTATTTCGGTTGCGCCGATGATGGACTAGAAATACATATAGATAATTATAATAAAATACAATAACTTATATTTATTATTTTTTTAATGGTGCAAATTTGGTGCAAAAATTTAATATGCTTTTATCTAGTTAGAGTCTCTTAAAAGAATGAAATTCACTGTAATATATTAAAAAATTGAATCACTTACTAAATTATGTTTTCACATGACACTTTTCATATAAGAACTAAAACAAGGGTAAAAAAGCTTATTCAAGCTGGCTTTTGGCGGGGCATCAGTGTTCAAGATCTAGAAAGATGGTGTGGTGAATTTAGAACTCCACAGGAACTTGAATTACTTTCTTTTCTACTAGACTCTTTAGTGTTTCGCTCACAAAATCAAATTACTGGATTAATTCATCAATTATTTGATACTCAACTTTCTCAGGTAATAAATTGGGAAGAAGATTTAGGCGCAAATTCTGAGTCTAGATCTTTGTTCGATATACTCACTTTAAAATATCCTGATAATAGAATAAATAAAATTAGATTAGTACCTGTCATAAAGACAGAAGATCCTCCTACTAAAAGTGGCCCCCTTATTGCACGCATTTTAAATAAGCACACAATCAATCATAAATACATGTGTTGGCCTTGGGATCAAGAAAAACTCAGAAATGAGGATCTAAGCTATACTATTTTTTTCGATGATTTTATTGGTACTGGCACTCAATTTTTAAATTTCTTCAATAACTTAATTGAAAATGGAACTATAGATAAGACAAAATCTATGTTCTGTTACATAGCTTTTTCTGGCACACAAAGTGGTATAGACCATATCGAAAAAGAAACTCAAGGATTAGTAAAAGTTTTTGTCTCAGAAACAATTAAAGAATCAAATAAATTTTTTACTGGATTTTCAACTCGATATGAAAAACTTGGCACCTACTTAGATATGCCTTTAGATGAATATGTTGAATCCTTAAAACAGACTTATCTAGAGTTCCTTCATAATCATCAAGTAAGAAACAGAGAACCTTTTGGTTATGGAAATTTAGAATTAACCCATGTCTTCTCACATGGTACACCTAATGGGACATTACCAATATTTTGGAGTTCTAATGCCAATTATCATGCCTTATTTCAGAGATAAAATATGAGTATTGAAATAGCAAATCTTTTGTCGAATAACAGGACTGAGCACATTGGATTAGATGTTTGGTCAGACTTCGTAGTTCCCTATAATTTTAATTTAAATGAATTCTACTCACTTCAACCAATAAAATTAGAAGGTGGTCGAGGAAGTGGAAAAACTATGATATTGAGATATCTATCTCACTATTCTCAATTTTCCCCAAATCGAGATTCTGTTCCAAATGATACTTTACAGAATATTGGAATTTATTTAAAAGCAGATACTCAATTTATGAGACTCCTGCAAAAAAGAGGTTTCGATGAAGCTATTTGGTCTGACATTTTTGAACATTACTTAAACTTAATTATTTTAATCGAGGTTCTATCTTCACTTATTAGTATCAAAAACTCTAATATTGACAATCAAATCAAAGAATCTGTTAGTTCTATAAAAATTGAATGTCTAGAAAACTATAATATTCCTCCTGATACTATCGACAATACTCTAAAAGAGCTAAAAAAACTAAAAGGTTTTTGTGAAAAAAATGTTCTAAATCCTAAGAAATTAGATGATATTGAAATATTTTCATATCAGCTTATTAAAGATCTAATTGAAGAAATTAATAGTTATACTCAATACACAACCATATTTCATATCTTTATCGATGAATATGAAAATCTTCTCGAGTATCAACAAAAAATTATCAATGCTCGTATGAAGCATTCAGAACCACCTATTAATTATAACATCGCCATTAAGTGTAATGGTGCACCATTTATTGAGATTATCGGAAGTAATGAAAACTTAAATCTACAACACGATTTTATTGCAATAAATTTAGATAATTTGATGATGCAAAATTTTGAAGTTTTTGCATCAGAAATATTGTTATCAAGGTTATCTAAAAAACATGAAAAGTATAAAAAATTATTTTCAAATATAAAGCTTAATGAGACTGATAACTTAACTCTTAGAAGCAGAGATGAATATCAAAACTCTATCTTGCAAAGTGCAAGAGAAATTCTTCCAAGTAGTTCCCAGGAAGACTTAGCTAATGAAGTTTTTTCTGAATCTCAATTTTACAAAAAACTATTAAATGAAATTGATCAGGCGTTAAAGGGAAAAACAACCAATCTCACTACTAAAGATTTCATTGATACAGGTTTAAGAAAAGAACTGATCGTTTGCTCCTCAATTCTTTATAGGAATCGACTTACACCAGACCAGATATTTGAAGAGCTGATTAGGGTTCAACTACAGCAGGATAATGATTTTGAACAAGGAAAAGAATGGACGGCTAATAATTTCATTGGTAGCTATATCAGGATTACTAAAGTTCAAAAACATAAATCTACTTTTTATGCAGGTTTGACTGCATTTACAAAATTAGCTAACGGAAACATTAGATATTTCTTAGAATTATGTAGATCAACATTCTCAAATACTTTTAGTACGAATGAAAATGATCTAAGTATCCCTAAAAATATTCAACATCAAGCAGCTCTTGAAACGAGTGAATTATTCTTTAAAGAATTAGACAGCATGAAACCTGTTAGAACTCCTTTAAAAAGTCTATGCCTTCGACTAGGAACAATCTTTAGTGTCTATCATGATAGGAACTCTCAAAGTGAGCCAGAAATAAATCACTTTACTATCTCCGATCCAATTAATATTGGATCCGAATTACAAAATAAAATTAATGATGCTGTAAAGTGGGGTATTGTTTACCAAACTAAAGCCACTAAAGAAAAGGATGCAAATAACTTTATTCCTTTCTTTGACTATGTTCTAAATCCCATATTCTCTCCTCATTTCTATATAAGCTATAGAAAAAAAAGAAAGATTAAGCTTTCTTCTTCAAATATCAATATGTTATTTGACAGCAATCAAGATGAGTTCATGAACTTTATCAAAGATTTAGAAACACAATTAAACCCCGTAGAAAAGGTGAAAGTTAAACCTGAACCTGAATCAATTACCATGTATCAAGATGATTTATTCAAATGAACATAACTTGTTATGCTCCTAATCAGATAGAAACAGCTCTTACCAAGAATTGGGATATTTGCCTTTTAGGAAAGACCTTTGATGCTAGAGACGATCTTGCACATCAAATATTAAGTAAATCTTCTACTCTTAAATATGAAGTAGCATATGATTCAACAGAATTTGAATTCATTATCATTAATAAAGATACTACAGAAGAGAAAAAATTCTATACGCATGATTTAGATCAATTTTTTTCAGAATTCTTTTCTAAGAAAGTAATTATTGATGCAACCACGTTTGATGTAGCTGTATTAGCATGCCTATGTAAATACCTTAAAACTTATGTCAGCAATACATTAGATATTTTCTATATTGAACCAGAAGATTACGATGTAATTCGTACATTTTCTGAAGATGATTTTAATCCTAATTTATCAGATAGTACTTTAGGGTTTGAAGAAGCAGCGATACCCGAACTCACAAAACCTATTGAATCAGATGAACATAATTTTTTTGTATTTTTGATGGGGTATGAAGGTCATAGAGTATCTAATGCTTTTGAAAAGTTAGACTATAATTTACAAAAGTATCAATTTATATTTGGTGTACCAAGCTTTGTATATAGTTGGGAACATATACCATTTTCTACTCAAGCACATATTTTGCTAGAAAAAAATGAAAACTCACATGACTATATTAAATATTGCGGAGCTAATAACCTAATTGGTACATATAGGCTCTTACAGGAACTTAAAGACAAAAACAGGGTAGAAAATTTATTCTTAATTCCGTTAGGAACTAAAATTATGGGGCTAGCTGCAATTCAATTTCTTTGCCATAATCCGGACACATATATACTTTATGATTACCCTAATAAAGTCGAGGGAAGATCATCTGGAGCTCAGAAAATCCACCTAATTGAGTCTTTCTTATAGTTCATGCACTTTTTTCACCCTACCCCTTTAGACATTGTTGACCAATTTATATCAGCTAAAACTAAAGGCAAATATTTTGATAGAGTTCTAGATCCATGTGTAGGAGATGGAGCTCTTCTTACGTCTTTAGAAAACAATTTTGATAGCCTTACTATTATTGATATCGACTCAGAAAAATTAAAAAACTTTAGAGATAGTAATTTTATAAAATATGAAGGAGACTTCTTAGATATTGAATTAAGTGAAAAATTTGATCTTATCTTATGTAACCCTCCATTTAATAATAAGTCAGTATCAGGCTTAAGTATTGAAGAAAAATTTCTATCGAAATGTTTAAATCTTATTAATAATAAGGGATATGGTATTTTTATTTTACCAAGCTCAATTATAAATGGAACTAAAACAAAAAAAATAAGAGAATATTTGATCAATAACTTTACTCTCATATCTATTGATATCTTACCAAAAAAAACTTTCACTAAAATTGAAAGCCACTTTTATATTATCACCTTAAAAAATATTAAAACCATTGGAAATTATAATATTGATACAAACATGGGTATTATCAATATTAATCTAATTTTAAAACATAAATATGAAACATTAAATCCAAAATATCTGATTAGTTTTTCTAAATATCAAACACTACTAAATTATTTTCCAAAAGTCTTTATATATAAAGACAATTTATTTAGAGGTAATGTTGAAAAAAATAACTGTCAATTGCATACCACTCATTTTTCCACCTTACTGTGTAATAAGTATGAGAAATTTTTAGAAAATAAAAATGGGAAAAAAATTAAAAAATATGATTTATTATGCAAAAGAGTAGGAAGAAATTGTCATAGTACTTTTTCTATATACTTAGGAAATAATGAACTTGTAGTAAGTGATTGTATAATTGTTCTACCATCGAACTCAAAAAACCTCCAAGACAATTTAATTCACCTATTAAACATTAGATTATCAATATTATTGGGCGCTTCAGATAATTTTATGATTGAAGGATCAGGAGCAAATTATATTTCTTTAAAAAAACTAAAAGAAACAGATTTTATTGATTTTAGAAATCACATTTCAAAAAAAGATATTAGAAAATATGCTCATTTAATTTTAAAAAACAATGTTAATAAAACAATACTATTTGAAGAAACCTTAAAAAATAAAATTTCAAAAAAAATACATATTTAAAATATGTATTTTTTTATTTTAAAAGTAGTGACTATCTAAATAATCCTCTAATATTTTCATATATTTCTCCTCCTCTTCTTTAGTATCAATCCTCATAGGCAATAAATCTAACATTGGCATATATTCCTCCAAGTTATTAGCCTGAATATCTTTTTCAAACTGCTCAATAAACTTTTTTAATCTTTCTACTTCCATTACAACACCTCAAATTTCAAAACTTAACTTATGGGTAAAATCTTCTTTTCCAAGTGATTGGATCTTATTTACTTTATCACTTAAGACTACTTCCTTTTCATTGAAGGATTGTTTGTTCTGTTTTAAGGTTATATGCGTTCTGATAACTCTTGAAAGTTTGTTAAGATTTCGCTGTAGATTGCTGAAATTTGCTTTTGATTCAGATATAAATCTTTCTGTGTCTGCTTTAAATCTTTCTGATATTGTTGCAAAATATTCACTTGTTTTTCCAAGGCAAGCTGTTGTTTCCACAAAGCTTCTTGCTGATTTTTCATAGTTTCCTGTTGTTCTTCTATAATTATTAATAATTGTTTCTCTAAATCGGTCATCATTTATATCTCCTTGCACATAACCTGATATCGTTTCATAAATTGACTCTTGTTGAGTTCTAAAGCCTTTCTGATCTCGATTAAATTTTTTTCCTCTTGTTGTACTAACTCTTTCATATTCTGTAATTGGGTCACTTCCATTTTTATTGAAAAATAACCAATTATTATTAGTGTAATAATCATAAAGCTGATGAAACTCATAAAAAGGTAAAACTTCAGCTTCTTTTCCCTTATTTTGATACCGCCTAACCTGTGGTTGACCTCTTCTATTTGTATTAAAAATTTGCCAGTTTCCAACATTTGATTTTTCAAAATGTTGTCGTAATTCTTCAGTGTCTTTAAACATTTTTCTTGGCTTCTGTTGATAGCGCTCAAGTAGCCATTTTCCTTTTCTTTCAACCTCTCTTCGAAGGCTTTCCCTATCGTTGATATCGAATCGTTGTATTGACTTTCTATTTTCTTCTGTTCGTTTATTAGGCCCAATTTCAAAGAGTCTAGTAGTTTTAAATTCTGATTCATATATCAAGCCTTCTAACCTTATATTTCTTTTAAATTCAGGATGTTTTATAGATATTGATTTATTTACTTGCCGTACCACATTTAAATTATTTTCAGTAAGATAATTTATTAATGATTTTCGATCATATACATTCCCATTTTTAATCCCCAACTCAACCAAACTACCAATAAGCTCTACAACATCCCTAGTCTTTTTAGGAGTGTTTTCTCTTATTTTCTTTAATAATGGTATTGCTAAATCTGGACCATGCAAATTGTACTTAAAATTTATAAATTTTTTATATAAATCTATTCGCTTTAAATCAGTAGGTGCATAAAAAGGATTAAGTCTTTTCCCTGTAGTAATTTCAATATTGGGTATAACAAAATTTAACTCTAAACGATCTTTATCAGTATGCTCTATCCATAAAATATTGTACTGCTCTCTATTTAAGCCTGGAAATAATATTTTTTCAAAATCATCCATAATCTTAAACTTATCTTTTTTATCAATATTTTTTTCATAGAATGATAAGCAACCACTAGTATACTTTTTTATATAAGGTGAACTATCTATAATAGAACTTGTTAATGCTACACTTCCCCTCATTACTTGTGCTTTTTCCCTTTCCCTATCTTTACCCAATAAATAATTTATACAACCTTCAGACTTTCCTTTACCATGCCTAAAAAACTTAATAATCATAAACTTATACTCCTTATTTGATTATCTATTGAAATTAATAACTGTAATAGCTTCACTTTTTTATAAGTTCCTGTTCCTGCCATTTCTTGATTGACTGCATATGCGATCTGATTAATATTTGTCCCTATTTTTGATAGTTGATATAGTTTTTCTCTTTCTACTTTTAAATAAATTGGATCTTCAATTATTCCAATTTTTTCAAGTGCAGATTCTCTTAAAAACTTTGCTACTGCAATTTTAGATTTTCTTATCTCTGTTAACTCTGATTCAAATAGTCGGACTTTAATTATATGACCACGTTTAGGTCTTCTTGATTTTTGATATTCATTCATAATTATTTATGCCATTTTATTAATTGGTTTTTTAAAGGGGTCTTGGGGAATTCCCCAAGCAAGGTTTCATAAAAGCTTCCGAAGGGGGCTTTTGTGTATCCTTGCTTTTTCTTTTCCATTTAATAAAAATATCAAATATTATTATTTTAAAAATAAAAAAATTCAATTTTACTGTTTTTTCACTTATTTATTATTTTAATCATATAAAAAAACTGACATAACTTAGTTATGTCAGTTATGTCAGTTTTTATTCACCTTGATTACTTATTATATATTTCTGGATTAATATAATACTTAATAGTAGGTCTACCACCTTTATCAGTACTAGGTACATTTTCTTTTACTAACCATCTATGCCTAATTAGATATTCTAAAGATGAGACTATAGTCTGATTTTCTTTGAATCCTTTCCATTCTTTTCTTACGATATCCCTTACAGTAAAACCCGATGTTCTCATAGAATCATTCGGCTCTAATATTTTCAATTTACTACCTAGTTCATAAGCTTGATTTCTTGGATTTGATTCTAGTAGCCCATAAACTTTACGTGCATGAGATTCTAAATATACTAGCCATTTCAGCCCTAAATTCAGCTCATCTGATGTAATTGTTTTTGATTTCTTTTCTTTTGTCTCAATTAACCTAACCAAATGAAAATTAAAACTATCGCTAATAAAAGTTTTTCATACTTACCCAAATGCTCTACTAACAATGAGTTTTGTTCATTAGATTTCTTTTCGCTCATAGCATTAAACCAAGCGATATACTTCTCTTGAGCTTCAATATCAAAACGTAGAATTCCTCTTTTAGTTTCAGGATCTACTTCTGTAGCAATCTCACTTATATCCTCATCTGACAGGAAATAAAGTCTTTCAAATATATTTTTTACCGCATTTCGATTTTCAATATCTGGAGCAATATCCGTAAATTTTCCTATACTAGGTTCTGGATAAACCATCACTTGGAACCTTTGTAAAAATCCATCATTTTTTGATGCTGTAGCTTTCTCTCTCATATACGTATTAAGTTTTTCAGGCTGAATAGCACCTACGACACTGAGACAATGATTTTTAATATAGCCATCCCCTCGTCCAATTCTGCTGAAAGTGTATGAACTGTTCCCATTCCATCCTTCTAAAAAGTACGCTCTTCCTTCCCCATCATTCTTTTCCAAACTCACAAGAAGACCCATCAATTCATCCCTTACAATGGCTAAACCATATGGGTTATTTTTTTGCTTTTCCGCTAAAGCTTCAGGAGTACTATCATTTAAATATAAATACCTTGGTGGCGTTACTTCTTCGTTATCACTATCCTTTAACTCCTTTTTATACCTTTCAAACTCTTGTTCCTGGATTTGCTTTAAAAAATACATACCGGCATTGATTGCAAAAGATTTCTTTTGGGAGGGTTCAGCGATAATTACGCCCCAAATATTTGGAATTACACCAAAAGTTGCATTTTGTTTAGGGCGCATCTCTAGCTTTGCACCAATTACTGTACCTAATGCAACAAGCAAGCTTGTTGCAATAAAGTCAGGAGGCATACAATCTGCACCATATGCAGTATCAAATACATATTTGGATAATGTTGCAGGCATCATCTCTTTTTGTAACACATTAACTTTTACTTCTTTTTCCTCAAAAGGAATCACTGATTCAAATTGAATAAGCTTAGTCTCCTGAGGCTTATTAGCTTTTAACTTTTTTTCAGCGTTAGAATTCAAAGATTTTTTAACGTCGTTAGAAATCTTAGATTTCTTTTTTTTGGGCATTTTTCACTCCAGATTTATATGCAAGACACTAAAAGGTCCCTCCTGATTTGAAGCCTATAATTTTTTAATTTTTGAAGATTGATTTTGTGTTGAAATTGGAAAAAATCGCTAAATTTAATTTTTTTGAACAATTTTTTTTAGATTTCTATCAAATTCATTTTGATTTTTATCTTTTTGGTAATGTGCCATCAAGTTATTGAAATGGTGCTATGTCACGTTTTATGAGAAATACCTCTGATATACAGCTTATGCTTCTTGAAAAGTACAAACATTCGCCAGTAATTTTATTGGAGACAGTATTAAAAGACTTTTTCCCCCATTTAAACTTAAGCTCTGCCAAGAAGAAGGCTGCCTGTCAAATGTTGCCATTTCCTGTTTTTAAAGCAGAAAAGTCTCAAAAATCCCCTTATTTAGTGAATATTTTTGACTTAGCTAAATATCTAGCAAAACAAAGTAATTTAGGTACCAAAGATTGGGAGAATATGAACCGCTAGATAGCGGTTCTTATTTTTTTAGATTTAACTATGTCGATTACTTCATCAAATTCAATTCGATCATGTCTACGACGCTTAATGTTTATATACCGCTCTAGGCTAGAAAGTGATTCATGCAATGAGTAACACTTTATCTCATGGATACTTTTACCATCTTCTGCCAAACGTGTTAATGCTTCATGTCTCAAATCATGAAACCGAAGATCCTTTATGCCACACATTTTCACACCATCTCGCCAATCTTTTGCAAAAGACCTAGCATTGAGAGGTACCAATAAATTTGGTTCACCACCTAACCTTAACATTCTCTGACGTACTTTTTCATCTAATAATTGCTCAATAACACCTTTAGCCAATTGATCAATTCGAAAATACTTATCATTGCCTTCTTTATCCGTAGGATGTTTGACATCTTCCAGTAGCCATTCCTGATGGACCTGATCAAAATTTTCCAATTTTAATCGTGTAATTTCATCCTCTCGTCTACAAGTATAAATAGATAACCACATGATTAAATGTAGTGGCATAGATATATTGCGCGAATGCCAACGATTATAGAAATGCTCAGTTAAATTAATAAGCTCTTCTCTTGTTAACAATCTAGTTCTTTTCTTTGACTTCGTAATAATCTTAGAGCCTCTAAGCCCTATCATTGCTAGCTCTAACTCTCCCAAATCAACTTCTTCATGCCAAACTAAATGGGCATATAAGAGTACTGTTTTCATATATTGCAAATCTTGGAGTGCAGTACTGCTTGCAATAGCTTTGGCTCCTATTTCAGGATAACCTTTACGGCGTAAGAAAGTATGTTCTGTAAAATGCTCCCGTTTAAGATTCTTCAATTTCACCTGACCAATAGGCCAGTTTGCTAGGAAACGTATTCCCATCCTTTTAGAACGACCAAAGCCCTCGACTTCTGCTAAATATTTTTCAAATGCCTGACTCAGAGTCAGATCACTAATTTTTTTAGGATTAAATATCGCATCAGGATTAATCTCAATTTCATCTTCAAGATTTCTGATCCATTGCTTTGCTAAAACCCGTGTACTAAAAGATCTAGACTCGCTAAAATGCGTGCCATCTTTACGCTTGACCCTAACTTGTGCACGAAAACTCGTACCCTTTTTACCTTTACGCTCAGTTATCGTTCCCAATTAAATTGCACCATTTTCTGTATTTAAATTTTTGGTGCAGTTTTTGGTGCACCAATTCACTAAAATCTTCCCAAATATCCCGAAATATGAGAGAAAATGCAACATGCAAATTGTATCTAATGAATTGAAAACAAAAGAAAACAACGGTGCATCAATAAATCCTCGTATTTCGGTCGCCCCGATGATGGACTGGACGACCCGTGACTACCGTTTCTTTGCTCGCCTGTTTAATCCAAATGTGATCCTTTATACTGAAATGGTCACGACTGGAGCGATCTTATTTGGAGATGCTGGCCGCCATCTAAATTACAATCAAGAAGAACATCCGGTTGTACTCCAACTCGGTGGCTCTAACCCAAAAGATTTGGCCACATGTACAAAGATGGCTGAGGACTGGGGTTATAATGAAGTTAACCTGAATGTCGGCTGTCCAAGTGACCGGGTACAAAATAATAAAATTGGTGCCTGCCTGATGGCAGAGCCTGAGCTGGTGGCAGAATGTATTTCAGCGATGCGCCAGGCAGTTAATATTCCGGTTACGGTTAAACATCGAATCGGAATTGATGACATGCAATCTTATGAAGAGATGCTGCATTTTGTGGACACAGTAGCAAAAACTGGTTGTAATAATTTTATTGTGCATGCCCGTATTGCCCTATTACAAGGATTATCTCCAAAAGAAAACCGTGAAGTTCCACCTTTGCGTTATGAGGATGTCTACCGGTTAAAACAGGAACGTCCTCACCTCACGATTGAAATTAATGGCGGCGTTAAAACTTTAGCTGAGACACAAGAGCACTTGAAACATGTAGATGGTGTCATGATTGGCCGTGAAGCCTACCATAACCCTTATCTGCTGGCCGAATTAGGTGAGCTCTGGAATTTACCCATGCCAGACCGTTTTGAAATTATGGAACAGATGCTTCCTTATATTGCCAAACGGCTAGAAGAGGGTGCACCACTATCTGTGATTACCAGGCATATTTTAGGTTTATTCCAGTATTTACCTGGAGCCCGAAAATGGCGTCAGGCTTTAAGTGGAGGGAATGCCAAAACTTATGCTGATGTCGAAAGTGCGATTCAGAATATTAAGGCTGCCATGCAGCGCACTGAAGATTACCTGAAAGAACAACATATTTTTTAAACTTTAAAGCCCCTGTTTAAGGGGCTTTATTTCTAAAAGCATATTATAAAATACAAGCAGTAGCGTTACTGTTTTGCCTTAATTGCTTCAAGTTTTCTCAAAACCTCTGCGACTGCCACCATGGCAAAACTTGAAGTTACCACCACAGCAGAACCATATCCTCCACAGCGCAGCCCTGCACTAGCACAAACTTCGCTACTGGAAAACGGATTATCAATTGAATAAATACAGGTAATCCCGAATTTCTCTTTTGGCTTTTTGCAAATTCCTTTACTGCGTAACTGGGTACGTAGTTTAGCCAGCATAGGGTCCTGTTCGGTTTTTGACAGATCTGCCACTCTGATTTTAAGCGGATCAAGCTTGCCTCCTGCTCCACCAGAAACAATTAGAGGGATTTTATTAAAGCGGCAATGCAGCATGAGGGCCAGTTTAGCTTTGACATCATCAATACAGTCCAGTACCAGATCAGGCGCCATGGCAAGTATCTCTTTTACATTGTCTGAAGACAGGTAGTCATCAACCAGGTTGACCTTAATTCTGGGATTAATGGAATAGCAACGTTCAGCCATGACAGCAATTTTTTCCTGTCCCAAGGTAGCGGTCATAGCAGGTAACTGTCGATTAATATTAGATGCAGCTACCACATCCATATCGACCAATGTCAATTCACCTATGCCGGAACGGGCCAAAGCTTCTACTGCCCAAGAACCTACACCGCCGATTCCAATCACCATAACATGACTGTGTTCATAGTAATTAAATGCCTCATCTCCATAGATTTTGGCCACACCCGCAAATCGGCGCTCATATTCATCGTTTTGGAGAAGTTCAGTCATTACATTCCATGAAAATATTACAGATCACTCTATTTTAACGGGAATGACCTCAGTGTGACAGCTCATAAGATCCAAAAAAATTCTGCTGTCTGAACCATACAAATGATATGAAGCTCAGGCAACTACTCTTCAGGAAGCAATCAAATGCCGAAGCACATAATGGAGAATGCCACCGGCCTTAAAATACTCGACCTCATTAACAGTATCGATACGGCACAGAACCTTAAAACTTGACTGCGTTCCATTAGGTTGTTTCAGCTCTACCCTTAGGATCTGCTGCGGTGACAAGTCATCAGATAAACCATGAATTGACAGAATTTCATCACCATTAATATTGAGTGAAGTCCTGCTTTCATCTGGCATGAACTGTAAAGGTAACACTCCCATACCCACCAGATTGGAGCGGTGAATTCGCTCAAAACTCTGGGCAATAACAGCTTTCACTCCCAGTAAATTAGTTCCTTTAGCTGCCCAGTCACGTGATGAACCTGTGCCATATTCCTTGCCTGCTATAATAACCAAGGGTGTGTTTTCTGCCTGATATTGCATGGCCGCATCATAAATAGACATTTTCTTATGAGTGGGTATATGGAGTGTATTGCCACCTTCTTCACCACCCAGCATTTCATTTTTAATCCGGATATTGGCAAAAGTTCCGCGCATCATTACTTCATGATTACCACGGCGTGATCCATACGAATTAAAGTCTTTTGGCTCTACACCCAGTTCCTGCAAATAACGACCTGCCGGACTGTCTTGCTTAATATTTCCCGCCGGTGAGATATGGTCTGTAGTGACTGAATCACCCAGAACAGCCAGTATTCGTGCTTTTTCAATATTTTTAACCGCTTGTGGGGGCTGATCAATTTTTTCAAAAAACGGTGGATGACGGATATAGGTAGAGTGCTCATCCCACTGATAAGTTTTAGTTTCGGGAATTTGCAGAGATTTCCAGTTTTCTTCACCTTCAAAAACAGCCGCATATTCTTTATGAAACATTTGGGTATTTACATACTGCAAAGCCTCTTCAATTTCAGCTTGGGTCGGCCAGATATCCTTCAAATAAATTTTTTCGCCATTTTTTCCTTCACCAATTGGTTCAGAGCTTAAATCAGTGCGAATATTTCCAGCCAAGCCGTAGGCGATCACCAGAGGGGGAGATGCCAGCCAGTTCGTTTTTACCAGTGGATGAACACGCCCTTCAAAATTACGGTTCCCAGAGAGTACGGCGGCTACATTTAAGTCAAAGTTCTGGATTGCCTCTTCGATAGGTTCTGGCAAAGGGCCTGAATTTCCAATACAGGTGGTACACCCATACCCTACCAGGTTATAACCCAGCTGATCGAGATAAGGCATCAGTCCAGATGCTTTCAAATAATCAGTCACAACTTTGGAGCCTGGAGCCAGAGAGCTTTTTACCCATGCTTTCCGTTGCAAGCCTTGTTCTACTGCTTTTTTAGCCAGCAAACCTGCTGCCAGCATGACACTCGGATTTGATGTATTGGTGCATGAGGTAATGGCTGAGATCACCACATCACCATGAGAGAGGAAGTAATTTTTACCCTCTATTACACAGCAAGGATTAGAATGGGGTAAATTGGCCTGTTCTGCCTCAACAGCTGTTCCACCGCCCCCTTCATTTTCCAGTCGTTCCTTCTCAGCTTTAGCAGGCTTTAAATGCAGATCCATTAGTGCCTGAAAAGTATGAGGCACATCAGAAAGTGCCACTCTGTCTTGTGGGCGCTTTGGTCCAGCCAGGCTTGCTTCGACTGTACTCATATCCAGGGTTAACGTATCAGTAAAGACCGGTTCATCTCCTGTCTCGCGCCATAGGCCCTGCTCTTTACAATAGGCTTCAACCAGTTCAATCCGTTCAGCATCTCGGCCGGTCAGGCGTAAATAACCCAAGGTGACCTCATCAACCGGGAAAAAACCACAAGTTGCACCATATTCGGGGGCCATATTGGCAATGGTGGCACGGTCCGCCAGTGGCAGTTCAGCCAACCCGTCACCATAAAACTCGACAAATTTTCCAACTACCCCTTTCTGGCGTAGCATCTGGGTAATCGTCAGTACCAGATCTGTAGCTGTAATTCCTTCGCGCAGTTTTCCGGTGAGCTGAAAACCCATCACCTCAGGAATAAGCATGGAAATGGGCTGTCCTAGCATGGCTGCTTCTGCTTCAATTCCACCTACGCCCCAGCCCAGCACTCCCAAACCATTGATCATGGTTGTATGGGAATCTGTTCCTACCAGCGTATCTGGAAAAGCAAATTCTTTTCCATCTGATTCACCAGTCCATACAGTCTGTGCGAGATACTCAAGATTGACCTGATGACAGATTCCTGTGCCTGGAGGAACGACGCTAAAATTATTAAAAGCAGATTGCCCCCAGCGCAAAAACTGATAGCGCTCGCCATTGCGTTGCATCTCTACAGCAACATTGGCTTCAAAAGCATGTTCATCTGCAAAATGGTCAACCATAACAGAATGATCAATCACCAGATCAACAGGGCTTAGCGGATTAATCTTTTCTGGATCAGCTCCTGCCTTTTCGACTGCTGCACGCATGGCAGCCAAGTCAACTACAGCTGGTACTCCAGTAAAATCCTGCATTAGAACCCGCGCTGGCCGATACTGAATTTCCTGAACCGAACTGCGATTCTGCTGCCATGCAACTAAAGCCTGTATATGTTCCTGCTTTACTGTAATCTGATCTTCAAAACGTAGCAGGTTCTCGAGTAATATTTTTAAAGATTTAGGTAGCCTGGTAAAATCATCCAGATGCTGCTGGGCCTGTCTTAAACTGAAGATCTGATAATTTTTTTTTGTTGTTTTTAAAGTCGTCAGTGAATTAAAACTATTAATTGTACTGTACTTAGCCATACGGCAATCCTCCGGCTTCAACTTTGTTCTTGTCAATCATGCTCCATTTAATGTATGCCAAGAATAGGAATACAGTGTTATTGATTAGTTAATATCTGATTTTACGTTTCTAGTTCTTCGTCGGTTTCTGGCTTATATGCAAGGCAGTGAATGAGTTATGCCATAAAGTTTTGGCTAATTCCTCATGTGAGATTCCAAATATTACAGACAGTTCATCCAGTACATAAGTTAAATTACCAGGTACATTACGGGTACGCTGTTCGGTTGAAGTCTGGCAACATAGAGGCGTCATATCAGGACAATCTGTTTCAATAACCAGATGTTCAGGTCCTATATCTTGCACCACTTTTCTTAATTTTTTTGCATTGGGATTAGTCACCTGCCCTGTAATACCCAGTTTAAAACCCAAGTTTACAAATGCTTTTGCCTCTTCAATACCGCCACTAAACGCATGGGCAATACCGCCCAGTTTAAATTTGTGTTTCTTGAGTAAGTTCAGTACATCAGCATGTGCTTTACGGATATGTAACAGCACCGGTTTATGATGCTGTGCTGCCAGCTCGAGCTGTGCAGAAAAATAATCCTGCTGCTTTTGAAAAACTTCTGGCTGCTTATGCTGTTTAAGTAAAGTATCCAGACCGATTTCCCCTACAGCGACACTCTCATGAGTTTTTAGTAGATTTTCCAGCCGATTCAGATCTGAAAACTGATGCTGTTCAATATAAAAAGGGTGCAAACCTGGTGCGAGATAACTCTCTGGTGCATCTTTTAAACTATTCATATAATGATGGGTATCAACCAGGTCATTAAAGCGCGACTCCACAAAACCGATTAATACCAGCTTTTCAACTCCGGCTGCTTTAGCCTGATAGGCCAGATGTTCACGGTCTGCGTCAAAATCTGGCACATCAAAATGTGTGTGAGTATCAAATAGCGCCAGCCTGCCCATAAATTATTTGTCCGCTTCGGGCGTAGCCGGAACTGCAGTAGTTTTGATATCTGGTGGCAAGTATTCTGTTTTGATCACATCCTGTAGCTCACTGTAGGGTACTACAAGACGTGGCAGGCCAACCACATAGGGACCAATTTCATATTCTCCATATTGTAAAATCAATCCCTGCTTGGCTAAAAAGAAATTATTAGAGAGCTTGAATTTCCAGACCTGTTCATATTCTTCTACACTACTGGCGAGCTTGTTCTCCATCACCCAGTTCTGGAAGGCACTATAAAATTTCTTTTCCAGTACTGCCTGTTGATTGCCATTTAAAATATCTTTTAGCTGTAGCTGCTGCTTCTTCACAAGATCAAAATTATAATATTGCTGAGATGCTGAGCCATGGGCACCGCCCAGGTAACTGCTAGTATTTAACACAACTGTCACCAAGGGACCTTTACTTTGAAGTACCTTGGGCGCCACGGTCAGACTGATCTGCTGGTTGGCACTTAATGTCTTGATTTCACGGTCTAGATCTAAAAAGACATCGGCATAACGCTGCACCTGAGCGTCAAAGTTTTGCTGATCAATTGGGGTAGTGGTTGAATTTGTCCGACTGATTTTAGGTTGGCTTTCAGCAGTATCTTTTTTTGACTGAACTTCTGAATTTTCAACCGGTTTTTTTACCATTTCACTGACGTCAAGAATCTGCGCCAGACTGCTTAAAACAGCCTGGTCTACTGCATCATCTACAAAGGCGTAATTAGAGCTGAGGCGTTTTACATCAAACTGTGGGCAGGTATTACCTTTACATTCCGGCATAGTGACAATCACATCAACCTGTTTCGCCTCTAGAACCGGTTCTCTCTGTTGAGGCACCGCAGACTTTTGTTCAGTCTGTGGCTTTTGTTCCGGTTTATCCTTCGGCTGGCATGCCGTTAAACCTATAACTCCGACCAATAAACTTAAGCTTAATACCTGTTGAGTTCTTAACATTGCTCCCCACCCATTTTCGTCTTACTTTAGACCGCCTTGTATTAGCCTAATGGCTTCATTCAGTAATTCACAATTTTTTTTGTATCTCAACTTAAAACATTTGTTGATATATTTCAGGTTTAAGTATCTGCTGAGTCTGTTTGCGGTTCAGATAGATATCCAGCTGGCTGGCTTCAGGCGCTATCTCATGTGCACGATAATGTATACCAATCCCTTCTTCATCAAAAAACCAGTCTGACTGAGACCAAGATAATTTTTTAGGAGTATCTTTACGAACCTCGGCTGTCTCTTTTTCTAACCAGTCCTGATAATGCTGCTGAACCAAGGTGTTTAATGTAGTTTTTTGCTCAGGCTTTAAAATATCATTTAAACTCAAAGCTTTCTGGACTTTGCGGTCTGCTACAAAAAAATATTGCCGGTCTTTAATAGTTAGTTCTTCAATTTTACTGTCTATGCCTATTTGCAACAGTACATATTGATTACGCTGTGATGCAATACGAGTCTTCATTTTCAGCTCGTATGCACGGTTTTTAGAATATTTCGCCTGCCACTGATCTGAAGCTTTTATAAAAGCATTGACTGCCTGTTGTAAACTCAAATTCTGATTCAGATCAATCTGCTGCTGAATAATCTGTGCCTGATTTTTAGCGATCCACTGATTTAGCCAGACATCCTGAGTATTGATAGTTTGAATATCGATATCAATACAGTTTTTCTTTTCACAAAATGGCAAAGCATACTCAGCACGTTGCTCTTTAATATTTAAATAAGGAAGCACATCTGCCTGATCTATTACTTTTTCAGCATAATGTTGCTGGCCTTTTGACTCAGGGGCCTTATGTTTTTCTTCACAGCCCATAAGGCTTAGTACCGAGCAGATCAGGATAAGTGTAAAGTAGGGCTTGTTACGCATTTTATATTCCTTCTGCTCAATGAACTTTATAATAAAACAGCCTCCGAAGAAGCTGTTTTATATCATGACTATTTAGTGTTCACGTGTATTGCGGAATTCAATATCTGGCCAGCGTTCCTGCATGAGTTGCAGATTCACCCGGCTCGGCGCCAGGTAAGTCAGATGTCCACCGCCATCTATAGAGAGCTGATCATGAGCTTTTTTCTTGAATTCATTCAAGATTTTTTCATCATCACAGTAAATCCAGCGCACCGTATTAATACTGACCGGCTCATAAATACAGTCCACGTTATATTCTTCCTTGAGGCGATAAGCCACTACATCAAACTGTAGTACCCCGACTGCTCCCACAATCAGATCATTACTGATCTGTGGCATAAATACCTGAGTTGCACCTTCTTCAGAAAGTTCTTTCAGCCCCTTTTGTAGCTGCTTGGATTTTAAAGGGTCTTTAAGACGGACTCGACGGAACATTTCAGGTGCAAAGTGTGGAATACCGGTAAAATGCAGACTTTTGCCCGAGGTAAAAGTATCACCAATCTGAATAGTCCCGTGATTATGAAGCCCAATAATATCACCCGGCCATGCTTCTTCCAGATGCTCACGTTCACCTGCCAGAAAGGTCAGTGCATCACTGATCCGCACTTCTTTTCCAATGCGGACATGATTCATCTTTAGACCTTTTTCATATTTACCCGAACAGATTCGCATAAAGGCAATTCGGTCCCGATGTTTGGGATCCATATTTGCCTGAATCTTGAAAACAAAACCAGAGAATTCTTCTTCAGTCGCTTCAACTACACGCTCCTGTGCCGGATGTGCCTTAGGCTCAGGTCCCCAACCAATAAATGCATCCAGCACGTGATCTACACCGAAGTTGCCCAATGCAGTACCAAACAGCACAGGTGTCTGTTTACCTTGCAGGAACAGGTCACGGTCAAATGGATCGCTCGCCATTTGTACCAGCTCCAGTGACTCTTCAAAAGCAGCAAAGGCCAAATCGCCTACTTTTTCACGAATATCGGGATGATCGTAGCCGTCACGTACTTCAATCTCAGTAATCACTGAGCCGAAGCCATGCTTGTATAGGTACAGCTTATTTTCCGCAATGTGATATACCCCGGCAAAATCACGCCCCATACCCAAGGGCCAGGTAATTGGCACACAACGGATTTTGAGAACATTTTCAATTTCATCAAGCAATTCTAGGGGCTCACGGATTTCACGGTCCATTTTATTGACGAAAGAAATAATCGGCGTATCACGCATCCGACAGACTTCCATTAATTTAATGGTTCGCTCTTCTACACCTTTCGCCCCATCAATCACCATTAATGCAGAGTCAACGGCTGTCAGTGTACGATAAGTATCTTCCGAGAAATCTTCGTGTCCTGGCGTATCAAGCAAGTTAATTACATGATTTTTATAGGGAAACTGCATAACTGATGTAGTAATCGAAATTCCCCGCTCTTTTTCCATTTCCATCCAGTCAGAAGTCGCTGCACGGTCCGACTTACGACTTTTAACCATACCTGCTACCTGAATAGCTTTACCCCATAACAGGAGTTTCTCGGTCATGGTCGTCTTACCGGCATCGGGGTGCGAAATGATGGCAAAAGTCCTGCGCGCCTTTACCTGACTGATTAATTCATCTTTAAACATTGATAAAAATCTGCATTTGTACACATCCTGTCTAAAACATCAACGTGATGTTCTGAAAGCATGTGAGAGAAAAATTTGAAATTGGCGCAATTGTAGCAGATCAAGACTGCTTTTAAATCGGTAGTTGTATGGCAGTTTTATTTTTGAGAGTTTTTATCTTTTAGAGTTGAACGCTTTGTTTATAAACTTTTAAGCGCTCAACCTCAACAGGCGCACCTAATAGATAACCTTGTAATTGCTGACAACCTAAACGTGTCAGAATTTCCGCCTGCAGTGGTGTCTCCACACCTTCGGCAGTGACAATCAAGCCAAGTTTTGTCGCTAACTGAATAATACTTTCTAGAATAATTTCTTCTTTATTCCCCGGCTTTAACCCGACAATAAAACCCCGGTCAATCTTCAATTCATCTACAGGTAAATCTTTTAAATACAGCAGACTTGAATGTCCGGTACCAAAATCATCAATCGCAAGACGGATTCCCATTTTTCTGAGTCGCTCAAAACTACGAATACTCAGTTCAATATGATGCATGGCAGTAGATTCAGTAATTTCAATAATCAGGTTATTTGGCTGGATCCTGTACTTTTCCAAGAGGTTTTCCAAGGTATCAAACAGCTTCTGATGCTCGAACTGGATTGCAGAGAGATTAACAGCAACCGGACAGAGGCTGATTCCATTTTGTTCCCAATACTGGATCTGTTTGCAAGCTTCCTCAAGCGCCCAATATCCCATCGGAATAATCAGACCGGTTTTTTCAGCCCCTTCTATAAACATATTAGGGCTAAGCAGGCCCAAGGTAGGATGCTTCCAACGAATTAAAGCTTCTACCCCACAAACTTCATAGGTTTTAGCTGAAAATTTGGGTTGATAAAACAGGATAAATTGCCGCTCTTCTACAGCTTTATACATATCATTAATCAGTTTAGACTGACTTTGAGCTTCATACTGATGCACAGAATAACTAAAGACAGCATAGGTATTGCGACCCTGTTCTTTCGAAGCCAGCATAGCAGCATCTGCATTGATCAACAGATCCTGCAAATTAGTACCATGCTCTGGATAAATCGCAATACCGATACTGCACGAAATATTGATTTCCTTGCCCGCGATCAGATAGCTTGCCTGAATCAGGCTTAAAACTTTTTCAGCATAATAAATGGCACGTTTACGCCCAGTATTTTCAATGATCAGGAGAAATTCATCTCCCCCTACACGTAACAGTTTAGCTTCAGGGCCAAGATTTTGATGAATACGAGCGGCTACCTGAATCAATAACTGGTCACCTACCTGATGGCCGAAAGCATCATTTACTGCCTTGAAACGGTCCAGATCAATATATAAAAAGGCAAAACTCTTTTTATTTATTTTATGCTCAATAAATAAATATTGGGCATAATCTAGCAGAAAAAGGCGGTTAGGAAGCCGGGTCAAATTGTCCTGAACAGCCAGATTGGCCAGTTCTTTATTAATTTCCATAAGGCGCCGGTTACGCTCTTCCAGACGCTCTTCCAGAATCGCTACCAGAAATGCTGTCATGAGTACCAGACAGGTAATAAAAACAATAGTAAATAATAAGAGTGTACGTCCTGCCTGGTAATGTTCCAGAACTTCAATCTGTCCACCGGTATAGAAAACGACACCAGCCATGGCAATATAATGAACACTGGAAATACTGAGTGCAAATACCAGCGCTACACCCAGTTTAATCCAGAACCGGTATTTAGTAGCATGCTGATATTTAAAAGCCAACCAGAATGACAATCCTGTTCCCAGTATTCCAACTAACACTGAAAGAATTACCAGCAAAAGCTGGTAATAGATCATATAGCCATGCAGGATGAGACCCATCATCCCGGTATAATGCATACCAGAGATTCCAAGCCCCATCACTACTGCAGCAAGTACCAAACGTGGTAGGGACAGAAATTCACGAGAAGTTAACCAGAGTGCAAAGATAGAAGCAGCGGAAGCAACTAAATATGAAACGATGGTTAAGGCAGGGTCAAATACTGACTCTTGGGAAAGATGCACAGCGAGAAGCCCGGCAAAGTGCATTGAACAGATCGCCAGGCCTAAAAACAAACCGCTCCCGGCAAGAACTACATTATGATACTTAGGAAAAGTATTTTGAATTAAAAGTTCACGTAGCGAGATTGCAATATAACAGACGGCTACGGCCACCAAGACCGAGCCTAACACCAGTATGCTGTTATAATGCATATGAACCATAAACAATCCAAAACAAAATGATAATTATTCTTCTTGCAAGTTAAGTACCTTAAAGCATACCTGTTATGTGTAGCGTAAAGAATTGGTAAGATTATTTATTCCTGCATTTAGGTTAATTCTTTTTATTTTCATTATCAATTAAATAATTTCTTAAATAATGCTTTAAAAATTACCTTTTATCTGGAAAATTCTATAGAACGTTAAAATAAAAATAAATGACCAGAAAAACAGCACGAAATAATAGATGATTTATTTTCCAGTCCTTTTTAGCTCATCATTTTAAAACTCATAATAGCCATACATCCAATATGAAATATGTATTCTGGAATCCGGTAAATTTTTTCCTTAACTTGGCCTGAAGTTATTTTTAAATTTGGTAGTTTATAAATCTTGAGAACAATTAAAACAGATCATTATTTAACAATTTTAAGCATCAAGATTTTTATCATGAAGTAGAATTTAAGAAAGAGTACTTAATAAAAAATTAAAAACAGAATATTTAATAATCACTAAATAGATATTCTGATTTTTTCACTCATAAAATAAAAACCCTACATAATGCAGGGTTTTTATAAATAAAGACAGAAACTTAGTTTTTTTCTTTATCAACAATCTTGTTAGCTTGAATCCACGGCATCATTGCACGAAGTTTATTGCCTGTTACTTCAATACCATGAGCAGCATTTTGACGGCGACGCGCAGTCATAGACGGATAATTTAAGGCGCCTTCCTGAATAAACATCTTCGCATATTCACCTGACTGAATACGTTTTAATGCATTACGCATTGCTTCACGAGACTGTTCATTAATAACCTCAGTACCAGTCACATATTCACCATACTCAGCATTATTTGATACTGAATAGTTCATATCTGCAATACCACCCTCAAACATCAAATCTACGATCAGTTTAAGTTCATGCAGACATTCAAAGTAAGCCATTTCTGGTGCATACCCTGCTTCAACCAGTGTTTCGTATCCCATTTTAACCAGTTCAACCGCTCCGCCACAAAGTACAGCTTGCTCACCAAACAGGTCAGTTTCAGTTTCTTCGCGGAAAGAAGTTTCAATGATACCAGTACGGCCACCACCTACACCCGAAGCATAAGACAACGCAACATTACGTGCATTACCTGAAGCATCCTGATGGATCGCAATCAGATCAGGAACGCCTGAACCACGCTGGAATTCTGAACGTACGGTATGGCCTGGTGCTTTCGGTGCAATCATGATGACATCAAGATCTTTACGCGGAACAACCTGGTTATAAAGAACAGAAAACCCGTGGGCAAATGCAAGTGTTGCACCTTCTTTAATATTTGGTTCAATAACATCGCGATAAAGTTGTGACTGGAATTCGTCTGGAGTGAGGATCATAACCAAATCAGCCTGTTTGACTGCTTCAGGAACTTCTGAAACTTTAAGGCCAGCATTTTCTGCTTTTTTCCAAGAGGTAGAACCTGCACGCAGGCCAACCGTAACGTCTACTCCAGAATCTTTCAGGTTCAGTGCATGTGCGTGGCCTTGTGAACCGTAACCAATAATCGCTACTTTTTTGCTCTGGATGATTGATAAATCACAGTCTTTATCATAAAAAATTTGCATTTGTTATCTCCACTATAATGCTTTTTAAATTTAGTTAGATGGTTAAAACTTTTTCGCCACGCGCGATGCCTGATACACCAGAGCGAACCACTTCAAGAATGGTATTCTCTGCAAGTGCATCAATAAAACCATCTATTTTTTCTGTTGTCCCTGCAATCTGGATGGTATAGGTGGTCGGGGTTACATCCACTACCTGGGCCCGGAAGATGTCTGCGGTACGCTTGATCTCGGCTCGCGCTGCACCTAATGCTTTGACTTTAATCAGCATCAGCTCACGTTCAATATGAGCACCTTCAGACAGGTCGACCACTTTTACTACTTCAACCAGCTTATTCAACTGCTTGGTAATCTGTTCGATCTTATGGTCATCACCATAAGTTGTTAAGGTCAAACGTGACAAGGTTGGGTCTTCAGTTGGTGCCACGTTAAGGGTTTCAATATTGTAGCCACGCTGACTGAACAAACCGACCAGACGGGAAAGCGCGCCGGCTTCGTTCTCTACGAGTACAGAGATAATATGTCTCATTTCGTGCGCTCTCCTTTTGTCAACCACATATCTTGCATAGACTGACCTGCAATCAGCATAGGATATACATGCTCAGTACGGTCTACCATGACATTGATGAAGACACACTTGTCATTGATCGCCATCGCTTCGGCTAGTTTAGACTCCAGTTCATCTGCATGATCAATTTGGATCCCAACATGACCATACGCTTCCATCAGTTTTGGAAAATCAGGTAACGACTCGACATAAGAACTAGAATGACGACCTTCATAATTCATATCCTGCCACTGTTTTACCATACCAAGTGCACGGTTATTCAGGCAGAGAATTTTGACATTCAGGCCATACTGTTTACAGGTCGATAATTCCTGAATACACATCTGGATAGAAGCTTCACCAGTAATACAAACCACCTGCTGTTCTGGACAGGCCAGTTTGGCAGCCATGGCATATGGTAAACCTACGCCCATGGTACCCAGACCACCAGAGTTGATCCATTGACGTGGCCTCTTGTACTTATAATAAAGTGCAGCAAACATCTGGTGCTGTCCTACATCAGAAGTAATAATGGCATCCCCATTGGTCAATTTGCACAGGGTTTCTACTACCTGTTGCGGTTTCATTGAACCATCATTAGCCATTTGATATTTCAGGCCGTGTACCTTGCGCCATTCATTGATCTGGCTCCACCAGTCAGCAATTGCTTCAGGATTCGGCTTTGAAACATTCATCTGCTTCAACTGGGCCAGCATTTCCTGTAGTACCGGCTCTACTGCGCCTACAATTGGAATGTGCGCCATAATCGTTTTTGAAATGGTCGCAGGGTCAATATCAATATGAATAACTTTAGAATTTGGGCAGAATTTTGCCGGGTTATTGGTAACACGGTCATCAAAGCGCGCACCAATCGCCAGAATTACATCAGCATTATGCATCGCCATATTGGCTTCATAAGTTCCGTGCATGCCTAGCATACCAATAAACTGAGGGTCATTACCCGGGAATGCTCCCAGTCCCATCAGGGTATTAGTCACCGGATAACCCAGAGTATGCGCCAGTTCAGTCAGCAGATGAGAAGCATTGCCCTGTACTACGCCACCGCCAGTATAAATTACTGGACGTTTGGCCGAGATCAGTTCGTCAATTGCTTTACGGATCTGACCTGCATGACCACGTGAAGGCGGCTGATAAGAACGCATCTTCACTTTTTCCGGATACTCGTAGGCAAATTTTTCAGCCGGATTGGTCGCATCTTTAGGAATATCAACAACAACAGGGCCCGGACGTCCAGATGCTGCAATATAGAATGCTTTTTTAATAATTGCCGGAATTTCACTGGCATGACGGACCTGGAAACTGTGTTTTACGATTGGACGGGAAATACCGACCATATCTGTTTCCTGAAATGCGTCTTCACCGATGAGATGGCTTGCAACCTGGCCAGACAGAATGACCATTGGAATTGAATCCATATAAGCAGTTGCAATTGGAGTTACAGTATTGGTTGCGCCTGGACCTGAGGTAACCAGAACTACACCAGTTTTGCCGGTAACACGTGAATAAGCATCAGCCATATGACCTGCAGCCTGTTCATGGCGCACGAGGTAATGCTTGACTTTGTCTTGTTGAAATAGCGCATCGTAGATATGTAAAACTGCGCCGCCTGGATATCCAAAAACATGTTCAACGCCTTCATCCGCGAGTGCGCGAACGAGCATTTCACCACCAGATAAAAGTTCCAACGTGATTCACCCTAATCTTATTTGCATTATCATATGGAAGGCATAGATAAGTGCTTAATTCATTAACTGTCTGCACTGTTATAGCACACATATTTCATAGTTTTTGCCGCAATAGGAAAAAATTCTGATCGGGCTGCTGTTTGAGCGGCACAGTGATCTAAAACATGCTGGGATAAACATATTTTACGGTTTTGTACATCTCCTCGGCTAGAGGAAATGCCCATTGCGTATCATGTCATTTATTCGAAGGGTGATCGAACAGATGCATATAAAACCTGAGCAAGCATTTTTCTTGTTTCAGACTGTAAAGTCAAGATGAAAGATTGGCTTTTTTTGCTCAATAAATAGTTCGAACAATTTTTCTACTATTTTCTTAAAAAAATTATAAATATATTTTTTAACAAATAGAATCAGTATTTTAATTATAAAAAAAAGTTCAAGCTCTCTTAAAAAAATTGAATATAAAAAGTTATATGTATAATTCTCTGTATAAAAAATTACCCATATTCTTCTTTCTAAATTAAATATAATGAGGCAGATTAGTCACTGATAATTACTACCTATTTAAACAGGTGTATTTTGATAGTATCTATTGCTTGGAAACGCTAAACCCTTCTCTGATTTTTATAAGGATGAAAGCCATGGTATTGAGTTCATTAAAGCGTAAAAGCTTGATACATCTGATTATTATCAGTACGGGTGCAGGTCTTAGCCAACCGTTATTAGCACAGCAATATTATAAATGGGTAGACCGTAAAGGGACAACTCACTATACGACCACTCCACCGCCCAAAACAGCCAAGAAAAAAGGCAAAGTGGAAACTTATGGCTGGCATAATTCAGCCCCACTCAATACAAACCAGCCTAATACTCAAGATAGCCAAGCTGTAGCATTACCGCAGAATATGCAGACGCCACAAGTTAATTCTGTACCATCCAGTAATTCTCAGCAAAATGGACAAACGCAGGCTATTCCAGTCCTTCCTGCTGCTGCCCCTCAAACACTGGCAACTCCTTCAGAAAATGTGAATCAGCAGCCTCGTTAAGCCAATCTTTGATTAAAGTACAACTTTTCATAAAGAAAGCATCTGCAAAATTCACATTTAGGTATATTTTGCGCTATGCTTTCCACAAAATTTTTATTGCTGTTCATTAGACGTTTATGACTACTCACATTGACCCTGAATATCAAGCGAGCGCGATTGAACCTCAAGTCCAACAAGACTGGGATAATCGTAAAGTATTTAAAGTTGCCGATACGGTTGAAGGTAAGCACCGTTACATCCTTTCGATGTTCCCTTACCCAAGTGGCAAACTCCATATGGGTCATGTGCGTAATTATACGATTGGCGATGTCATTAGCCGATTTTATCGTCTGAAGGGTGAAACCGTGCTTCAGCCTATGGGTTGGGATGCGTTTGGCCTACCTGCTGAGAACGCGGCAATTGCACATAAAGTTGCTCCAGCAAAATGGACATTTGAAAATATCGCTTATATGCGAGACCAATTAAAAAAACTCGGCCTGTCTGTAGACTGGGATCGTGAATTTGCAACGTGTACACCAGAGTACTATCACTGGGAACAATGGTTGTTCGTTCAGCTTTATAAAAAAGGTTTGATCTACCGTAAGCTTTCAACAGTAAACTGGGATCCGGTTGACCAAACAGTTTTGGCCAATGAACAGGTAGAAAATGGCCGCGGCTGGCGTTCTGGTGCATTGGTTGAAAAACGCGATATTCCAATGTACTACTTCCGAATTACGGATTATGCACAAGAATTACTAGACGATCTGGACACGCTCAAAGACGGCTGGCCTCAACAAGTGTTGACCATGCAACGTAACTGGATCGGTCGTTCTACAGGTATGGAAATTACTTTCCCATCTGCCAATACCGAAATTTATGCTGACGGCCTAACTGTTTATACAACACGTGCTGACACGCTTATGGGCGTGACATACGTGGCGGTTGCAGCAGAACACCCTCTTGCGCTTAAAGCTGCTGAAAATAACCCTGAATTGGCTGCATTTATTGAAGAATGCCGCATGGGTTCAGTTGCAGAAGCTGACTTGGCTACAGCCGAGAAGAAAGGTATGACAACAGGTTTGTTTGCAAAACACCCTGTAACTGGCGAAGAGCTTCCTGTCTGGATTGCGAACTACGTATTAATGTCTTACGGTTCTGGCGCAGTGATGGCTGTACCAGCACATGACGAACGTGACTTTGAATTTGCTAACAAGTTCAACTTGCCAATTAAGCAAGTGATTGATGCCAAGGGCACTGATGATGCAGAGTATTCTGCAACTGAATGGCAAGAATGGTACGGTTCTAAAGAAGGTAAACTTGTTAACTCTGGCGAGTTTGATGGTTTAGAATTCCAGGCTGCATTTGATGCATTCCTTGCGAAATTAGAGCCACAAGGCTTAGCAAATTCTAAAGTTCAATTCCGTTTACGTGACTGGGGTGTTTCTCGTCAACGTTACTGGGGTTGTCCAATTCCAATGATTAACTGTGATACTTGTGGTCAAGTCACAGTTCCAGAAGACCAACTTCCGGTTGTATTACCAACTGATGTTGTTCCAGATGGCTCAGGTAACCCGCTTAATAAAATGCCTGAGTTTTTCGAGACCAAATGTCCTTGCTGTGGTGGCGATGCACGCCGTGAAACAGATACATTGGACACATTCGTAGAATCATCTTGGTACTACGCACGCTATGCATCTCCAGATTTTACTGGCGGTATGGTTAAACCTGAAGCTGCTCAAAACTGGCTTCCAGTCAATCAATACATTGGTGGTGTTGAACACGCGATTCTTCACTTACTTTATGCACGTTTCTTCCACAAGTTAATGCGTGATGAAGGTGTTGTACAAGGTAATGAGCCATTTACCAACTTGTTAACTCAAGGCATGGTACTTGCAGATACTTTCTATCGTGAAGCAGAAAATGGTAAGAAAACTTGGTTTAATCCTGCTGATATCGAACTCGAACGTGATGAGAAAGGCCGTATCATTTCTGCAAAATATACAGGGGATGGTCAAGAAGTGATTATCGGCGGACAAGAAAAAATGTCCAAGTCAAAAAATAACGGTATCGACCCGCAAGCGATTATTGACCAGTACGGCGCAGATACAGCTCGTGTATTCATGATGTTTGCTGCCCCACCAGATCAGTCACTTGAATGGTCGGATGCAGGTGTTGAAGGTGCAAACCGCTTCCTGAAACGGGTATGGCGTTTAGCCACTGGCTTCCTTGAAAAAGGTAACAATGCATCAAACATCGACAAAACTGCATTGTCTGCTGCCGCGCAAGACTTGCGTCGTAAAACACATGAAACCATCCAGAAAGTTAGTGATGATATTGAACGTCGTCATGCATTTAACACAGCCATTGCGGCAATGATGGAACTGTTGAATGCCAATAACAGGTTTGAGGCAAAAGATGATAATGATGTGGCAGTTGCACGTGAATCTATCATGGCACTGCTTACATTGCTTGCTCCTTTCGCGCCACACTTAAGTCAGACATTACTGGCCAAGTTTGGAAGTGATTTAACCGCTGCACTGTTCCCTGTTGTGGATGAGTCTGCATTGGCTCGTAATACGCAGACTATTGTGGTACAAGTAAACGGTAAACTTCGTGGCAAACTTGAAGTTGCTGTCGATATTTCTAAAGAGGAACTGTTGGCTCAGGCCAAAGCCCTGCCAGATATCCAGCAGTTCCTGACAGGACCAACCAAAAAAGAAATTGTTGTGCCAAACAAACTGGTTAACTTGGTCGTTTAATTAAATATATAGCAAAGGGGAAATGGCATGCACCTGGCCCAACGTTTAGCAGCAATTGTTTTAACTTTAGGCTTAAGTGCAGGCCTGGTTGGCTGTGGGTTTCATCTCAAAGGAACAGAACCTACAGCAATGCCTCTGGCCTATCAAAAATTAAGTCTTGTCTTGCCTGCAAATGCTGAAGAGCTACAGAGTCAGTTAAGTATTTATCTGACTGCCGCAGGCATTCAGCTGACCAATTCACCAAATGCTTATGTACTTCGGGTAGTAGAATATACACCAAGACGCCAACTGCTTAATGGTAAGCTCACGGAGGTTTTACTGCGTCTGACTGTCACCATCCAGATTGAAGATCATCAGGGTAATCCGGTCACCGAACCACGTACCCTTACTGCATCACGCAGCTACCAGTATGATGTGGAAACTGTAAATACAGATAATCAGGAAGAAGGCTATTTACAGCGGCTACTAATTGATGATATTGTCCAGCAAATCAGTCGCCAGATCAGCTCTAACCGCTTGCCGCGTATACAGAATGTATCCTGACAGCCTGTAAATACAGTTTATGAAAATTGATTACCTCCAAGCTTTAAAACGTGTCACGGATGCTCGCGGTACGTGGATCCTGCACGGGCAGGAACCATTACTGGAACAGAACCTGCTTGATGCATTTCGCCAGTCATGGCAGGTACAGGAAACTGAACGGCAGCGTTATGATATTTCCAGTGTTTCTGACTGGAAGCATGTCTTTAACGCACTTAATAGCCTGTCATTATTTTCACAGCATCTTGCCGTTGAAGTACACGGCAATATCAAACCAGATGCTGGCGCCCTCAAGCAGCTGAAAAACTATATCCAGCATAATGAGTCTAACCTACTGTTAGTGGTGATGCCAAAGCAGGACAGTAGCAGTCTCAAATCTGCCTTTTTTCAAGTAGTTGAGGCAAATGGTGTAGTGGTGCCACTAGTGGCGAATTATCCTAAGGAACGCCAGCAGATTTTAAGTATTGAGGCAGAAAAGCTAGGTATCCAGCTGGATCAGGAAGCCTGGCAGTGGCTCATGCAGCACCATGAACATAATCTGCTTGCTGCAAAAAACAGCCTGATGCGTGTTAGTGATACGTTTCCCGAACAGCGGTTAATTCTCACTGAACATTTATATGCCTGTTTACAGGACCAGTCACGTTATAGCACCTATGATCTGAGCGATGCTTTGTTAGCTGGCAATCTGGCACAGTCAATCCGTATTTTCCAGTATCTGCTGGCCTCAGGTGAACCCATGAGCCTAATACTCTGGACTATTAGCCGTGAAATGCGGCTATTGATGCAGTTATTTGAGCAACCACAGAATGCACTGCAACTGGGCATCTGGAAGACTAAAATCTCCAGTTACCAGCAGGCTTTACGCCGTCTTAATCCGAGACAGTTTTTAACCTGGCCGGGTTTGCTGTTGCACATTGATGCTGCAATTAAGGGCATGAGTGAAGAAAATGCCGAGCATCTCTGTCAGCAGGCAATTGCCGAACTATGCGGTGTTAGCCTATTTGAATACTCAGCCTGATTAAAACAGTTGAGTAAATGTAACTCATTATCAGATATTTAAAAAAATTCAATATTTATCCTCATTTTATTCTTATACTTAAACAAATTTTTTCCCTTAACCTGAATCATCATGCGAAAAATAAAGCCAACCAAAGCGATTATCATCGCAGTCAGTATTGCCATAATTGCAGCCCTTGCCTGGTATTTTCTGAAGCCGGAACCTGAACAGCCGCAATATATTACCGCTGAGGTCACACGCGGCAATATTGAAGATTCGGTACTGGCAACAGGTATCCTGGAAGCGACTCAAATGGTTAATGTCGGGGCCCAGGTTTCTGGTCAGGTCAAAAAAATGAATGTGAAACTGGGAGATCAGGTAAAGCAAGGCCAGCTGATTGCACAGATTGATTCGATTCGTCAAGAAAATGAAGTTAAGACTGCTGAGGCGAATATCAAAAACCAGCAGGCGCAGCTGGCGGTCAGACAGGCCAATCTGGCTAAAGTTGAAGCTGAGTACCAGCGCCAGCGGAACATGTACGCACAGGATGCTACCTCACGTGCTGAATATGAATCTGCTCTCGCCAGTTATCGTACTGCTCAGGCAGAAATTGCAGCAATTAATGCCCAGATTGAACAGTCGCGTTTAACCTTAGCTACTGCGCGTGAAGATTTAGGCTATACCCGCATTGTAGCACCAATGGATGGTACTGTCGTTGCGATCGTGACTGAAGAAGGTCAGACCGTAAACGCAAACCAGAGTGCACCTACCATTGTTAAGCTGGCAAAACTCGACAATATGACTATCAAGGCTGAAATTTCTGAAGCTGATGTAATGAAAGTAGAGCCTGGCCAAAAAGTCTATTTTACGACACTAGGTGATAGTGAAACTAAACACTATGCCAGCCTGCGTCAGGTTGAGCCTGCGCCAACCTCAATCAATTCAGAAACTACCAATAATACTTCAAGCTCATCCAGTACTGCGGTGTACTATAACGCACTATTTGATGTGCCCAATGAAGATGGCAAGCTGCGTATTGATATGACTGCACAGGTCTACATTATTCTGGCAGAAGCCAATAACGTGTTAACTGTACCGGCTTCTGCCCTTACAACTGCCAACCGTCCACAACGTAC
Organism: Acinetobacter sp. UBA6571; assembly: GCF_002434085.1. Lineage (NCBI taxonomy): Bacteria > Pseudomonadati > Pseudomonadota > Gammaproteobacteria > Moraxellales > Moraxellaceae > Acinetobacter > Acinetobacter sp. UBA6571. The sequence continues at coordinate 96,938 of NZ_DJJJ01000067.1, forward strand.
ACGTGGTGAAGGCAGTAGCGCAGCAGGCGGTGATAAACGCCCAGATAGAAATACTGATAGTAAATCTGCAAACCCGAACCGCCCGCAACGTCTTAACCTGACTGCCGAGCAGCGTCAACTGGTGGCACAAGGTAAGGCCAAACTCTCGAGTGTCAGGATATTACAAGCTGATGGTAGTAGCCGTCCACAACAGGTACTGGTGGGTCTGAATAACCGAGTCACTGCAGAAATTATTGCAGGGCTCAAACAGGGTGATCAGGTCATCATTGCAGATGGTTCCGATAACTCGAATGAAAATGCCAAACGCAGTAATCGTGGCGGCCCAATGAGAATGTAAGCATGAGTCAGAATCAGCAGCAACCTTTACTGGAGGTCAGCCAGCTCACTCGTGAATTTCCGGCGGGTGAAGGCACTGTCCAGATTCTTAAAGGCATTGATCTAAAAATTTATCCAGGTGAACTGGTGGCTATTATTGGTCAGTCCGGTTCCGGCAAGTCGACCTTGATGAATATTCTGGGATGTCTGGACAAGCCCACACAGGGTAGTTACAAGGTCAATGGTAAAGAAACCCGTAAACTGGAACCAGATGAGCTGGCTCAGTTGCGCCGTGAGTATTTTGGCTTTATTTTTCAGCGCTACCATCTGCTGGGTGATTTGAGTGCAGCAGGGAATGTAGAAGTTCCAGCAATTTATGCAGGTGCAGACAGCACTGAACGGCATGAACGCGCACAGAAATTACTGACAGATTTAGGCTTAGGAGATAAGACCCAAAACCGTCCAAGCCAGTTATCTGGCGGACAGCAACAGCGTGTTTCAATTGCCCGTGCGCTCATGAATGGCGGTGATGTCATCTTGGCTGACGAACCAACTGGCGCGCTAGATAAGCATAGTGGTGTAGAAGTAATGCGCATTTTGCGTGAACTGAATGCCAAAGGCCATACGATTATTCTGGTAACACACGATATTAATGTTGCCAAAAATGCCACACGAATTATCGAAATCAGTGATGGACAGATTATTGATGACCGGCCAAACATACCGGAATATCAGGAAAATGAAGCAGCGCTAGAGCCAGTACAAACCTTAGTAAAAGAACCACAAGCAAAAATTTCATCTTGGCGCTCGGCCTTGGACCGTTTAGGTGAAGCATTTCGTATGGCCTTACTGGCCATGAATGCGCACCGGATGCGGACCTTTCTGACTATGCTGGGTATTATTATCGGGATTGCTTCGGTAGTTTCAGTGGTAGCACTCGGTAATGGTTCACAAAAACAGATCTTGGAAAATATCAGCAGTCTGGGTACCAACACTATTACCATCTATCAGGGTCGTGGATTTGGCGATAATTCGCGCTCTTCTCAGGTAAAAACCCTGATTCCGGCTGATGCCGATGCATTAGCAGATCAGCCTTATGTCCAGGGTGTTTCTCCGACAGTCAATAACAGTGTCACTGGCCGTTTTAAGGATACTGAGGCTTCGATTACTGTAAATGGAGTCAGTGATCAGTTCTTTGATGTGCGCGGTTTAAATTTCACTGCAGGGCAGGCATTTGACAAATTTGCTATTAATGAACGCTCGCAGGATGTGGTCATTGATAGTAATACTCAAAAGACCCTGTTTGCAGTTGGTTCCGATCCGATTGGACAGGTCATTTTGCTCGGAAGCGTACCAAGTCGAGTGATTGGTGTAGTCGAAGCCAATGCCGGTATGTTTGGTTCCGACAGTTTGAATGTATACCTGCCCTACTCTACTGTAATGAGCCGGATGCTGGGTCAGTCCAATGTACGTAGTATTATTGTACGGGTAAAAGATGAATATTCCAGTTCGGCCGCTGAAAATGCCATTCTATCTTTACTGGAACAGCGTCATGGTGCTCAGGACGTTTATAGTCAGAACTCGGATAGCATCCGCGAAACCATTGAGAATACAACCAAAACCATGACCCTGCTGGTGTCTGCAATTGCAGTAATCTCTCTGGTCGTGGGCGGAATAGGGGTTATGAATATTATGCTGGTTTCAGTCACCGAACGTACCCAGGAAATCGGGGTACGGATGGCGGTAGGAGCACGCCAGAGTGATATTCTGCAACAGTTCCTGATTGAAGCCATACTGGTCTGTATTCTGGGCGGGATTCTGGGCGTTTTGCTTTCCCTCGGTTTAGGCCAGCTGGTTACCAAGCTCTCTAACGGGTCTTTCCAGATGGCTTACTCCACCACCTCCATGATTGCAGCCTTTGTCTGCTCCAGCATGATTGGTATTGTATTTGGATTTTTACCGGCACGTAATGCTGCACAGCTTGATCCTGTTGCCGCCCTTTCAAGAGAATAAGGAGAATTTCATGTCTTTGCAGTTGACTAAACTTGCTGCCGCACTTTTTCTGACAAGTTCTCTGGTCGGCTGTGCGGCAATGGTAAAAACACCATATGAGCAGCCAAATATACAAATTCCGGGCAGCTTTCAGAACAGCCCGGTAAATGGCAAGCAAATTCATGCCAATGTTTATGCAGATCAATGGTGGACACTGTTTGGAGACCAGCAGTTAAACACTCTGGTAAATCAGGTTTTAGCCAGCAACACAGATTTAGCTGTCGCGGGACTAACTCTACGTCAGGCGCGTTTACGTGCCGAGCTGGCACGTAATGCCGAGTTACCCCGGGTAAATGCGGGTGTCTCGACAGGACATCGGATTGATCTGAATTCAGGCGATGACCAGTCGCAGGGGGTATCACTCAGCAGTGGAGTGAGTTATGAAGTGGATCTGTTTGGTCGCTTAGACCGGCAGACTGAAGCTGCACGCTGGGAAGCCGCAGCAACGGCTGAGGATTTACAGGCTACTGCCCAAAGTCTGATTGGTAACACAGCAAATCTTTACTGGCAGTTAGGCTATCTGAATGAGCGCCTGGTTGTACAGAACCAGAACCTGCAAAGCTCACAAAAGCTTTTAGATCTGGTCCGGGTACAATACCGTGCAGGTGCTGTATCTGGACTGGAAGTAGCCCAGGCAGAACAGGCTGTACAAAGTCAGCGGGCCAGTTTGAGCCAGTTACAACAACAGCTGGTGGAGACACGCACTGCACTCGCTATACTTCTACAGATTCCGGTACAGCAGTTAAATATTCAGGAACCGCAGCGCTTGCCTGTCATCCGCCTGCCTGTTCTTGGCGCGGGTCTACCTGCAGAAATTTTAGCGCGTCGCCCAGATTTACGCGCTGCCGAGTTACGTTTACGTCAGGCATTGGCAACCAAAGATGCAACTCGAGCCAGCTATTATCCTTCAATCAGCCTGACTGGAAATCTGGGTTCAACCAGTACTTCCCTGACCCAGCTTTTACAAAATCCTGCGCTAACGCTGGGAGCGAATTTAAGCCTGCCTTTTTTGCAGTGGAATGATATGAAGCGTGATTTAGCTATCAGTGAACTGGATTATGAAAAAAGTATCTTGAACTATCGACAGACTCTTTATCAAGCTTTCGCTGATGTAGAAAATGCACTCTCAGCCCGGACTGAACTGGATAAACAGGTTCGCTATCAGGAACAGAATCTGGCTTTGGCGGAACGGACTGAACGTTTATATGAGGTACGTTATCGCAATGGTGCTGTGGCTTTAAGCAACTATCTGGATGCTCAAGAAACTACTCGTAATGCTCGTATTGCCTTGGTTCAGGCTAAACAGAACCAATATAATGCTTATGTTACCTTAATGCAGGCTTTAGGCGGCAGTCCCATTCAACAGCTTCCTTAAACAGAGAAAAACTTTAAAAAAGCTCATTGTTGGGCTTTTTTACTGCTTAATACCTGTTGTTTTGAATTTCGTTAATAATCAGTTTTTAATTTCTCAAGTATTTATATATTATTCAGTATTTAAACTTAGCCATAAATTTTTATTTCATCAGCCCGTTCGATTCTAGAAAAACTTACTTTTATAAACGCCCTTAAGAACTTAAGACTAGCCCTTTTTAGATTTAATGAAAATAGGACTATAAAAATAAAAACGGCCTGTAATGGCCGTTTTTAAGTGAATATTTTTTATTCAGTTTCTAGTAAAGCCTGGCTCATGCCAACTGTATTAAAACCAGAATCAACATACAGGATTTCGCCAGTGATACCAGATGCCCATGGAGAACACAGGAATAAAGCCGCATTTCCGACTTCTTCAATAGTGACATTACGGCGTAATGGCGCAACACGTTCATTAGCATCTAGCATTTTACGGAAAGATTTAATTCCGGAAGCTGCCAGTGTACGGATTGGACCGGCAGAAATGGCATTGACACGAATACCTTTAGGACCCATGCTTGATGCCAAGTAACGAATACCAGCCTCTAATGAGGCTTTAGCCATACCCATGACATTATAGTTAGGCATCACGCGCTCTGAACCTTGGTAGGTTAGCGTGAGTACACAGCCCTGACGTGCCTGCAGTAAAGGCTTGGCAGCACGTGCCATGGCAATCAGGCTGTAAGCACTAATGTCATGTGCAATACCGAAACCTTCACGGTCTGTAACCTCGGTAAAATCGCCATCGAGTGTATGTGCCGGAGCAAAGCCAATTGAATGCACTAAACCATCCAGACCATCCCAGTGCTTTGCCAGCTCGGTAAAGGCTGTTTCGATTTCAGCATCATTCGCCACATCACAAGGAAATACCAGTTGAGAACCGAACTGTTCAGCAAAATCATCCACACGTTTTTTTAATTTTTCATTCGGATAGGTAAAAGCCAGCTCAGCCCCTTCACGATGCAGTGCCTGTGCAATACCAAATGCAATCGATAACTTACTCGCAATACCCGCAATTAAAAAGCGTTTACCTGCCAATAATCCTTGTGCCATGGGATTCTCACTTTAAATAATTTGTCTGCATAATGCCAAGTCTTGAATAATTGTGAAATTGCATAAAGCACCTTTTTTTATATTTTTTCTTTTTATAAAAAATTGCCTCAATACATGAGGCAATTTTTGCAAATTTTATAGAGAAGATCAGTCATTCGATAACAGACCGATCAAACGCAGGAATGATATATACATCCAGACTAGAGTAGCCAGTAAGGCAATACCACACAGCCATTCCATGGATTTTGGTGCACCTTGGGCTGCGGCTGTCTCAATCAGGTCAAAATCCAGAATCAGGTTTAATGAAGCAATGACTGCAACAAATACGGCGAAACCAATACCTAGCCAGTTACTCTCAAACAGGTAAGGAATGGCCGAGCCAAAGGCAAACTGCATGATGAGCTGAATGACGAAGACAATACACAGCGCCAAGGTTGCAGACATCACCACTGCTTTAAATTTTTCAGTCGCACGGATAATCTGCATACGGTACAGGGCAAACATGACCAGTGTAGTCACAAAGGTAGCCAGTAAGGCCTGAAGTGGTGCGCCTGGGTATTTCAGTTGAAATACAAAAGAAATACCACCCAAGAAAGCACCTTCAAATAAAGCATAAGGAACGGCCAGTGTGGGAGCAGTATTAGGCTTAAACGTTGTCACCAATGCCAGAATCAGCCCCCCGAACATACCGACCAAGGCTGCTGAATAGGCTAGGTTGGCATTGGCAGTCATAGCGCAGTAAAAGAACAGCGTAATACCGACTACAGCAGATACAACAGTCAGCATCACTGATTTTTGAATTGCGCCACGGATGGTCATAGGCCGGTTGAAATCACTATAGGTTTCAACCCGGGTTAATACAGGGTTATTACTTTGCATAATTGAACTCAACATTTATTGTAATTTAGGGATAATCAAATTTTAAACCGAATTTCTTTTGTGCTGATGAAGAGCTTGCTTATTTTTGTTAATTTAAGCTATTTCATTATAAATAGATTTATCTTTTATTAAAGTTATCAAAATAAGCACTTGAATTACTTATCTCTATTTAATACTCATAAAAACTACTGGTCTCTGAATTTATACACAGTTATTGAACTGGAACCAGCTGATAATAACCAGAGGATAGCACCCAGCGGTAACCTCTTGGTGGAGCAGGTAATTTCGGCTCATTTCCCTCATCAATAATATATTGGCTTCCCTGATACTGAGTTGGAAATTGACTATTCAAGATTACCTGTCGCTGATTACTGTATTCATAGTGTCTAGGTAGCTCGTAACGGTACTCAACATAAGGCCCTCTCTGCTGTGGATAAGAATATTGAGGATGAGGCCGATGCGGACCTGTGCCCCATTGTGGAGGTCTTTGATGAGGCGGACGGTACTGTGGCGGAGACAATGGCTTCGCAGGGCGCTCTACACCTCGATAATTTCCCCAGCGGTTACTGCTGTCAGCAAAAACAGATAATGCCATTCCCAAACACAGGCTGCCAAGGACAGCTAGACGCAATAAGTTATGCATGGCAGTACTCCAGATCCATATATTTCTATCTTAGCCCTAAAACATGAATAAAAAATAAACATTTTTTAAAAATCTTATGCTCCAAACTGAAAGAACTAGCTGAAATCGGGTAAAAGCAAAAATATGCTAAGATGCGTTTTTGTTTTGCTATGGGAAACAGGTCTGTGTCTGACTTAAGCTTTGAACGGCTCTATCAATTTTTCAGTAGGGTTCCATGTGTACAGGAACAGCGAATTGCAGCACATGGAAATGATGGTGAACATGCCTGGTGGTTCAAATTTTACATCGATATTGAACACCCGCTAGCTTGGCAAACCGTACAGGAACTGGGCCATGTTTTGAATTATCTATCGACCAATGAACGCCTGCCCACACAGTTTTTACCCGTTTCACCTCCACCTTACATGAATGGAGCAGCCAAGGACTTTCTCGCTTGGGTAATTCAATGTAATCATGTAGATTTTCCGCCTGATGTGGTTTGTGACTGGCTAGAAGCCCGCTTGCCGAATCCAGTGGATGATGAAAGTCAGTGGCATATTAAAACTGACCTGAGTGAACTGGAGAATTTGACACCTGCCGAACTTGATCAGTTGATCCCCCCCACTCACTGATTATTTTATCGGGCACGAGATTATATAAACCTCCTGCCCTTCTTAGAATATTCTAAAAAGTGGATATACCACTCCACTCCATAAAACGATATGTCCAGTATTTTAATTTTGAGTGATCAGCATATTGAGAATAAGGCACGCTCATAGACCGTCCATTCAGATTAGACCAAGCTGTATCAAAATAGCGTTGAGCATCAACAAAAACCTGTGCTTGCGGCTGACCAACTACTCTTAAATCTGTTTCCAGATTATAATTTTTCAAATTTCTTGCAGTAAAGTTAGCAGAGCCGGCAATTATTTCACTTTGATTCTCACCACGTTTCAACAGTATTTTGCTATGACATTGCTCGCCTTGGGTATTACACCAGCGTAAAGGAATCCCCACCTGATGCAGCTCCATTGCTACTTGACGGTTAGGTATACCATTTTTCTGGCGGCCAAAAGCATCTTTATTCGGATCAAGTAGTATCCGCAATTTTACCCTCCGCTCATGGGCAGCAATTAATGCCTTAATAATATGCCGTTCCGAAAGGTAGAACATGGCCAGATCAATCTGTTCATTAGCCTTGGCAGAATTGATTAAATCCAGAGCTTTCCGGTAAATTGCTTCTTCTGTAAGAACTTGAACCTGAGGATAATTTGAATCCTCTTCAAACTCACCGACTACTACAACTGGCGCTTCTCCTTGAGACATTCCGGCTACAGCCTGCTCAGTTTTCAGCACATCCATAGCAGTATTGCCTGTTACGACCAGTCCAATGTTGGAGTGACGTGAACTGCCATCATGCGGATTGGCTGAAGTAACCAGTGCTTTCCAGCCAGCTTCAGTGTCAACCACCAGTGTTTTACGATGATTGGCTTTAAAATTAATGAGATGCAAATAGCTGCGTAAAGTTACCTTTTCCTGCCCGAACGGGTTGGGAAGCCAGCCTTTCTCTGGATTATTCCCTAATCCCTGACAACAGATATACCAGAAACCTGACCATAATGGATTAGAAGCCCGCAATGGTGTTAAGTCAGTTTCTATAACCTCAATACCACTTTTACGCAATTGTCGGTAATGTTCAGGCGCAATTCCCCCATAGACTGAATTTATCGGGTCAGTAATCACGGTAATATCAATACCCGGAATTTGTCGGCGCTTACTGATCAGCGCATTGGTGAGTTCTTGGGTGAGAGGACGGTGCGTAGTCTTGGCGGCACCAATTTCGGGATTATATAAAAACATATCCAGCACAATGGTCGTGCGGGCTTCCTGAATCAGTTTCAGCATTTCATTGAATATCTGCTGGTCCGCCTGCTGCCGTCCCTGAATATCAATATAGGTTTCATCGGCAAGAAACTTAATATTGGCATGGCGCAACCGGCCTTCGAAGTCCAGTCCTTCTGGTAGAGGTTTATAAATATGATAAATGGCTGAAGCGAAGTACCCTACAGCCATTAAGGCTATAATCGTAGCGATATAACGGCGGCCTGACCAGTTCAGTTTATGATGAATTCGATGAAAGATACGCATATGATAAAACCTAACCCAATCGGTTCAGGCTAGGTTTTATCAGCTGATTTTTCAAGAGCTTTTTCGTGAGCCATTTTTATTTAAATAGCTCAAGCCTTTTATTTAAAAGTTAAAATCCAGCCCGACAGTAAAGTTACGGCCAACCTGTGGAATATTTGAAAGGAAAGAAGCGTGGTTATAAACCGTTTCATCCAGCAGATTATTGGCTTTCACATAGATGCGGTAATCGGTTTTATCTGTCGCTCGTGCCGAATAGGCCAAGCCCAGATTGACCATATTATAGCCTTCTGTTTCAGTTTCATACGCAGCAATTTTGTCTTGGGTAAAGACATGGTAATACTCAGCCATACCAGAGAAACCATGACCAAAGTCCGCATCAATCTTGCTACCTAGACGTCCGCCCGGAATCCGTGGTGCATTACCTTCTGTTTCGATCTTGCCACGAACATAATCACCAAATAGACTGGCTTTATAGCGTGGCGACAGCTGATAGGACACTTCACCTTCAGCACCATAAAAACGTGCTTTATCTTGTGTATATTCAACCAGGCGGAAGTTTTCGAAGCGGTCCAGTGTCTGAGCATAAATATAGTCATCAAACCAGTTATGGTAAGCATGAACATGATAATTCAGCTTGTCGCCCTCATAATGAAAACCCAGTTCGATGTTATTTGATTTTTCTATGTTCAGATTCTCATTACCGATTTCATAGGTATTGGTGGCCAAATGCTTGCCTTTGGCATAAAGTTCCTGAGCCAGAGGTAAACGCTCCTGATGCGAGGCAACCAGTGACAGTTTATAATCAGGCAAGAATTCCCAGTTAGCAGCGCCTGAATAAGAAAAGGCATGATCATCATAATTTTTTTGTGGTGAATCAATCTCAATCTTTTGCTGATCAAAACGCGCTGCCAGCTCAAAATGTACATCATTCCACTGGGTGTGTTCTAAAGCAAACAGGCTCCACTTATCTGTTGTGGTTGGCCCGGCAAATAAAGATTCTTCACCAGTAATATTCAGCTTCTGACGACCAAATTGCGTACCGATGACGCCTTCCCATGCTGCGACCGGCTGATGCACCATTTCCAGACGCGCATCATAACCCGTACTTTTAAATGTGGTAGCTGCTTCACCCTCTTCAATTTCATCATGTTTATAGTCGGTATAGCTGGCTTGAGCACGTAATTTTTTAAATCCGGCAAAAGGATCATCCAGCTCGGTTCTAAAATCATAGCGTTCAGACTTCAAATCAACCCAAGGACCGGCATGATCATGATCCTTTTCATGACTGTGCTCGTGTTCATGTCCCTCTTCATCATGATGATGTTCATCACCACAATGTAGATGAGGCCTACCGGATAAATAGGCTTCACAGCTTTCATATTCATGACTATGTCCAGGTAAACCATACTGGTCCTGGCGGTTCGTATAGGAAAGGCCGGTAAACCCGCGATCATGAATCCAGGAAAGTCCGACGCTGGCTGTATCGGATTGTGCGAAGGTATTATCAACCCTGCGTTCTTTTACCAGATGGCTGTGGTCGCCGTGGCTATGCTCATGATAATAGTCTGGCGCAATATAATTGTTGGCATCACGTTTTAGCCCTTCAACCCGAAGTGCCACCTGTTCTCCCAAAGCTAATGTCACACCTGCTGTTTCAAGCTTCTCATCATTACCACTGTTGTAACGCAGCCCTGCACGACCTTCATAACCATTATCAGGTATGCGTGTCGGAATTTTACTATCTGTAACATTAACCAGCCCTCCCACTGTACCGGCACCATACAGCAAGGTAGATGGCCCACGCACGATCTCTACCTGCTTGGCAAGCGCAGGGTCAACCATAACAGCATGATCAGGCGACAAGGTGGAGACATCCATGGTTTCTGAGGCATTTTGCAGTACCTTCACTCGTGCCCCCTCCTGCCCGCGAATTACAGGGCGGCTAGCACCGGGTCCGAACTGGTTGGAATATACCCCCACCTGATCACTTAAAGCTTCACCAATTGTTGTACCGCCCTGGATCAGTTGCTCTTTTTCAATAATATTATCTGCCGCCACGTAATCTACAGCGCTTTGTACCAGCGGATGAGCTGTTACCTGTATTGTTTCCAGCTGCTGAACAGAGCTATTTTCTTCAGCAAAAATTACCGGAGAAACCACCGCCATAATCGATAAAGTTAGAAAGTTCTTAGAAAACTGCATCTTGTTGACTCAAGTGTACTTTTAATAAAATGTTATATTATAACATTTCACTATTTTTGCAATAAAAAACATTCTAATAAAAAGTTTTAAGTAAACTGTGGTTCATTATTTTTAGTCTTTATCAGTTTTCATGCCTTTTACGCTCTCTCATGCAGTTTTGGCGCCACCACTAGCAAAACTTAGTGGTAACCGCCTGCCTCTGGCTGCATTAGCCATTGGCTGCATGGTGCCTGACCTGATCCGTTTATTTGTTGCAGATGCTGCAGGTTATACTCACCAGTGGGCCTCAATACTGCATCCTAATTTATGGATTGGCCTAGCTTTCACGCTGGTTTGGTATCTGATTTACCGGCCTGCGTTATACCGTTTTTTAGGTATCCAGAAACCTCTAAATATTCATAGCCCTCTGCAAGCGCTTATTTTTTTAGTAAGCTGTAGTATTGCCATTTTACTGGGCACAGCAACGCATATCCTTTGGGACGGGCTAACTCATGCTGACTACAGAACTTTTGCCTTCTATAATTTTTTAAGTCAGGACATAACTCTTTTTGGTAATACTTATCCTGTCCATCTAGTGTTGCAGATTGGTACTTCAATATTGGCATTACCTGTTCTGTTTTGGTTTTCCTGGCGTTATTACCTGCATTATCGGCAGCACTTGAAAGTGTCTTCTAAAATTAAAAATTATTTTTGGATATTATTTGGTTTGGCATTCCTAGCTGGTGCATGGTCTGTTTATGACTACCTGAGCTATTTCAAGCCAGAGTTAATCTCATCTGAGCTTTATTTTTTTACTGGTAAATCTATTAACGAGTTCAGTCAGGCCTCACTGGCTATTTTCAGCTTGGGATGTATCCTGTTTTTAATTATAGATCGGCAACATCTTATGGATTAGTCATATTTTTTCTCTTAAATATTACTAATCTGACCAGAACCGATCCAAGATATTTCTCTTAAAAGCTATAAGCACAATTTATCAGGGTTTTTTGATCTAGTTCTTGTGACAGAATCTTCTAAGAGGCATAATCTCCCATTACCTTAAGGCGGTACGCTGTTTACGTATACGCTTTCACTAACCCATATAGTTGGATTTTAGACGCTATGATGCGAACTCATTACTGCGGTTCTTTAACCGAAGCTCAAATTGACCAAACCGTAACTCTGTGTGGCTGGGTACACCGTCGCCGTGACCACGGTGGTGTGATCTTCCTTGATATGCGAGACCGCGACGGTCTAGTTCAAGTGGTTATTGACCCAGATACACCTGAAGCGTTTGCAACAGCGGACAAAGCTCGTTCTGAATATGTATTGAAAATTACTGGTCGTGTACGTCGCCGCTATGCGGGTACAGAAAATGCCAATATGATCAGTGGCCAGATTGAAGTATTAGGTAAAGAAATTGAAGTTTTGGCTCAGTCTGAAACACCTCCATTCCCGTTGAATGATGAAAATACGAATATCTCTGAAGAAATTCGTTTGAAATACCGCTTTTTAGACATTCGCCGTCCGGAGATGCTGGACCGCTTACGTTTCCGTTCTAAAGTCACCAACCTGATTCGTAACTATTTAGATGATCATGGTTTCTTGGATGTTGAAACACCAATTTTGACACGTGCAACACCTGAAGGTGCACGTGACTATTTAGTGCCAAGCCGTGTATCTAACGGTAGCTTCTATGCTCTACCACAATCGCCACAATTATTTAAACAATTGTTGATGGTGGGCGGTATTGACCGTTATTACCAAATCGCAAAATGTTTCCGTGACGAAGATTTACGTGCAGACCGTCAGCCAGAATTTACTCAAATCGACATTGAAACATCGTTCATGAGTGACGATGACATTATGGATTTGATGGAAGGCATGACCGTGAAGATGTTCGATGAGCTTCTAGGCGTGAAATTCGACAAATTCCAACGTATGCCATATTCAGAAGCGATGCGTGATTATGCATCTGATAAGCCAGACTTGCGTATTCCATTGAAATTGGTAGACGTAGCAGACTTAATGCAAGACGTTGAGTTCAAAGTGTTTGCTGGCCCAGCGAAAGATCCGAAAGGTCGTATTGTTGCGCTTCGTGTTCCTGGCGCGGGTTCATTGCCACGTAGTGCAATTGATGAATACACTAAATTTGTTGGCATATACGGTGCAAAAGGTTTGGCGTATATTAAAGTTAATGAACTTGAAAAAGGCATTGAAGGTTTACAATCTCCAATCGTGAAATTTATTGAGCCAATCGTGCTGGATCTGTTGAAACGTGTAGGCGCTGAAAATGGCGACATCGTATTCTTTGGTGCAGATAAAGCCAAAGTGGTAAACGATGCAATGGGCGCACTCCGTGTCAAAATTGGTCACGATTTGAACTTTGCAACCTGCGAGTGGGCGCCGCTTTGGGTCGTTGATTTCCCAATGTTTGAAGAAACAGATGATGGTAAATGGACCTCTGTGCATCACCCATTCACTTTGCCAAAATCAAGCGTTGAAGATGTAAAGAGCAACCCAGGTGAAGCTTTATCTGTTGCGTATGACATGGTATTGAACGGTACTGAAATTGGTGGTGGTTCACTGCGTATTTATACTTTAGAAATGCAAAAAGCGATTTTTGAGGCTTTAGGTATTGAAGAAGAAGAAGCCGAAGAGAAATTCAGTTTCTTACTGAATGCGTTGAAATATGGTGCGCCTCCGCACGGTGGTTTGGCATTTGGTTTAGACCGTTTGGTGATGTTGATGACAGGTGCATCGTCTATTCGTGATGTGATTGCCTTCCCGAAAACCAAGACAGCTGAATGTCCATTGACTCAAGCACCCGCACCAGTTGATGCCACTCAATTGCGTGATTTGGGTATTCGCTTACGTGAAAAACCAAAAGCAGAATCTCAAGAATAAGTTTTGAGAATGTGAGAAGAACCCTGCAAATTAGCAGGGTTTTTTTATGAATTGAGATAAAGCCAAGCTAGTGGCATAATAGCGCTTCGTTTTGAATTTTTAGTTGAGCGTTACTATGGCTATGCGTCCTGCAGTTCGTAATCGTGGCATTATGCTAATTGTATTTGCTGTCGCTCAATGGCTATTCATGCGTTACATTTTGGCCAATAACCTATTTGCCTTAGACACCAATGACCGCATTTTGTACTTTAGCTTAAGTTCTATTGGCGGTGCGTTTGTGATTTTTGTGGGGCTGATTTATATGGTGTTGGCGGGGAATGCGGATAAACAATAATTTAAATTAGCCTACTCATTCAAAATATTGGTGTTCCCCTTGAACTTGACTTATTTAAGACTAATTAAAAAAGCCCCCAAATTATTTAAGAAACTTGGGTTAAATTCTTTAGAAAAATCAGCTCAAAAATACTATCAAAAGTCGTTACTTCAATATTTATATGAACAGAATGGATACCTATTTGTAGACGCTATAAATCAGTCTACAAACTCATCTTCCGATATAATCTGGGTATGTTGGCTTCAAGGTATAGAGAATGCCCCTCCACTTGTCAAAACATGCATCACATCTCTACAGAAAAATCATAGTAATGTAATTATTATAGATCTTAAAAATTATGATAAGTTCATTGATATGCCAGATTTTCTAGTACAAAAATTTGAAAAAAAGATTATTCAACCCGCTCACTTTTCAGATGTACTTCGATTTGCATTGTTATCTCAATATGGAGGTATGTGGATTGATGCAACATATTTATGCATAAATGGAATACCATCAAAAATTTTGAAAAAAAATTTTTTCACGCTTTCTAGTACAGAAAATTTTTTTAAAAAATGGCTTCCTGAGGGGAAATGGTCATGTAACTTTATAAAATTTGGTACCAATGACCCAACCCCTAAATTTATATATGATGCATTAATAAATTATTGGTCAAAAAACAACAAAGTAATTGATTACTTTTTATTAGATTATATTATTAAACTAGCATATCAATATATACCTTCATTTAAATTACAACTTGAACAAAATGAAAATCTAGCGGATAACATCTTCTTACTTGCAGAAATACTTTTCGAACCTATCACGCCTACAAATAATTATCGATTAGAACAAGACAGTATAAAAATTTATAAGCTTTCTCATAGAGTTGATACCCTATCACAGAGTATCAACAGCACATATTACGAGAAATATATATTAAACAAATAATAGACCTCTTGCGAAAGTATAGTTTTATCTAATTTTTGAATTGGCTAAAGCCTCATAAAATATAGCTTTTGGCTACTTAAAATGTGACTAACGCAAGAAGTCTAATATTATTTCATTACGACATCAATTTCACTTACTTTTATTTCATTATTATGATGCAATAAAAACACATTAAATAGTCGCTCAGACAAAAAACCAAATATTCTTTTTTGATATGAATTATAAGAAGAAATATCTAATTCTTTTTCAAGCTCAAATAAAATTTTAAACATCCAATTACAGTATTTGTCTAACCAAATTTTATGCATGACAAACATATTGAATAAAGATATTCCTTTAATCGAATTACTCAAACAATCAAATGCCTTAATATATTCAGGACTATTCTTCTCAATTATTTGACGTAATAAAATAAAGTCAGCCAGATAGTGATCTTTTTCATAATGTTCTTTAACGCTAATAGCTTTTTTTGAAAATCGTAATCCAAAAACTTTTTTAACTTTAAAGAACTGATTTCTCTTTGCGACCCAAATATGATTTTCAGCTAATTGGCTAATATCATTTGTTGTTAGTAGCTCACCTTGTTGATTCACAAAATAACGTCGATAGTGTACTAATCCTAATATTTTTGCCTCAGAATTTTTCCACATCCAATACAAAGCTGTTAATTCACAAAATGAAGAGTTAAGGTGAGATATATGATCTCCAGTATTATCACCGATAATACCTAGATCTAATAATGAGTTTTCCTTTCCAACATGAATCGGAATATAAGGCTCTATATATGGAAAATCATATGCTTTGTGCGTTGCGATGTAGACCTCATGTTTCATCAGGAAATACCCTCCTGATGGTAAAAACTTTCAATCAGTTTTCCTTGTACGATATCTTTAAGCATTTTTTTTGACAAATCTAAAGCCTCTCTTATTGTTACATCCATATCCATATAACGATAAGTTGCTAATCGTCCTGCAAATGTTACTCCTCGCTCATCCCGAGCAAGCTTTATATATTCATCTAAGATTTTTTTGTCATCAACCAATCTAATAGGATAATAAGGAATATCTTTTTCTGTGCATGCTCGACTATATTCTTTAAAATAAATAGTTCGATGATGTTCTTCCCAAGGTGTAAAGTGCTTGTGCTCTGAAATACGTGTAAATGGAACCTCTTCATTTCCATAATTCATTACTGCAGTACCTTGAAAATCTCCTTCCGCCTCAAACTTAATAAAATCTAGAGTTCTATAACCTAAATGACCTTTTTTGTAATCAAACCACTCATCAAGCTTGCCCGTCCAAATGATATGATCAAATTCATTTTTTAATACAGCATCGAATTTTGTAGTAAGTTTAATAGCAATATTTTCATGTGATAAAATATTTTGCACTAAATAAGTATAACCATCTCGAGGCATACCCTGATATTTATGTGAAAAGTAATTATCATCATAATTAAAACGAACAGGCAAACGCTTTAGAATACTGGCAGGCAAACTACTCGGTTCACATCCCCATTGTTTTTTAGTATAACCTTTAAAAAAAGACTCATATAAATCTTTACCAATAAACTTTAAAGCTTGCTCCTCAAAGTTTTTTGGTTCTTGAATATCATCTGATGCAATTGATTTAATCCAATCCTTTGCCTCTTGAGGGTTCATACTTTTTTTATAAAATTGATTAATCGTATGTAAATTAATTGGTAACGAATATACTTCATTATTATATGTTGTTTTCACACGATTAATGTAAGGAACAAACTCACCAAACTTATTAATATATTTCCATACTAATTCATCACTTGTATGAAAAATATGTGGTCCATAGACATGCTCCATGATCCCTGTATTCTCGTCTCGTAAAGTATGACAATTTCCAGCAATATGAGAACGCTGATCAATCACCGTGATTTGATGTCCCTGTTGAGCCAACTCTCTGGCAATA
The DNA here is from genome assembly GCF_002434085.1 of Acinetobacter sp. UBA6571. Classification (NCBI taxonomy): domain Bacteria; kingdom Pseudomonadati; phylum Pseudomonadota; class Gammaproteobacteria; order Moraxellales; family Moraxellaceae; genus Acinetobacter; species Acinetobacter sp. UBA6571. Next base: position 113,712 of record NZ_DJJJ01000067.1, read on the forward strand.
ACAGCACCTGTAAAACCAGCTCCAACTATAAGAAAATTCATTATTTACTCTATCAATCTAAAGGTTTACGCAACTCTATATTTAAGAAACAGTTGAAATTTAAGACTTTGCTCTTAAACTATTAAAATACTCAACCACTTCTGAAATAAACTTATTATGCTCTTTCGCAATTTGTTCAAAGCTATAAATATTTAATGCTTCTTGTTTTGCATTTTGTGCAATTTCTAATGCTTCATCTGGATGATTTATCAGATATTCAATACCATTAGCCAAGTCTTCAGGATCTCCAACTTTACTAACCCAAGCATTTTCACGATGCTTACATACTTGCATAGGTCCAATATGATCACTACTCAATACGATCTTTCCCCAGCCAAATGCATCTAAAATACCGAGTGGTTGAATATCAGTTAATGAGGTAATCGCCATCATATCTGCTTGATGATAAATCTCGACTTTTTGTTGAGCATCTACCCAGCCAGGAAATTTTACTAGATGTTCAATTCCGAAGCTCTTTACCATTTCTTGATATTCTTGTTTATTCTCGCCATCACCAGCAAGAATAGCATTTATAGATATTCCTCTTTTATTAAGTATATGAATAGCTTCAATTACAACATGAACTCCCTTATTTGGAATCATTCGTGTCAGCATGCCAATAGTTGGTGGAGATTTCAAAGGAGATGGAAGTGCTGGCTCATCAGGTAAATGCATAAGATTTGAAATGACACGATGCATTTTTTGTTCATCTTGCTCCTTAGTGAGCCTTGATTTAACTAAATCCTGAATATAAGGAGTAATATGAATAAATGCATCTGCACGCACTGTCCGTTTCACATTATGACTATGATTAACTGCAATAACAGGAATTTTCTTTTCCATACCAATCATAGCATTCTTGAAAAGCCATACCGCTTTTCCACTATGAGCGATTACAGCATCCGGTTGTTGCTGTTGGATAAAATTTCGAACCTTCATGGCAGCAATAATGCTATAGAATCCAGTATTTGGAATTACATGAATAGGACGTTGACCACTGCTTAAATGTTTATTTTCCTCACCACGCAATAGAACAACTTCATGTCCTCCTATCTGCTCTAAGGTATCGGCAATATTCAACATAGCTTGCCATCTACCGCCAGTTGCATCACCATATACAGTATTAATAATCTTCAATTTTTTCAAAATATAACCTTAAAACAATTTAAGCAGTGACCCTTTATCTCAATATTCTAATATTTTAAACTTATTTAATCTATTCCCCTTTCTTAAATTACACACTTAGCTCATAACTAGCAGTTCTGACAAATTTAATGAATTTTGCTACCATACCAAATAGATAGATCAAACTTTCAAATATTATGAAAAGCAAACCTAGTCTTGCAGTTCTCCTCATTCATGACCAACGTGCTGGACATTTAAATCCCAGCCTTGGCGTATATGACTGCCTAGAAACAGCTTATGCAACAACTTTAAAAAATGCAGAAACTCCTGATATAAAAAAATGGCAGATCAGCCTGTTAAAAAAACTGACTTGGTATCCTTATTTATTCGATCTTTGCTCACATATTCTTTTTAATGATTTGCCACACAAGCAAAATATTGACTGTATTATTTGTTCAGGCATGCCAAATTTGCTCTATGGCCTTGCGATAAGCCGGAAATTAAAAGTTCCAATATTTTATGCGGGCGATTTGCGCAAGGTAAATGGACAGTTGGTCAACTGTACCATTACAGCACTAGAACAAAAAACGGACTCTGACCAAGTAGTGCTAACTACCCCTCCAGTAAAAAAAGACTTTTTTACCTTACAGTATGATCAGCTTGATCAAACTACGGCTTTATTAGTTTTAGGTGGTCCGACAGATGAGCATCCTTTTTCAACTGAAGATTTTGAAAAAATGATTAAAAAATTTATTGCTTTTTGTGCTCAAAATCAGTTGAAAGGATTAATTACCAATTCTCGCCGCACACCTAATTTAGAAGGCTATTTTCAAAAGACCTCTATTCCCTCAAATATTCAATTACATTTAGTTCAAACTGAAAATGCTTTATCTTTGGTGCAGCTTATTCAACAGTCCAGCTATATTTTTGTTACTGAAGACAGTACCTCCATGCTGGCAGAAACAATTCAAAGTGGCCGTTTAGTTAGCTCAATTTATAGTTCCAAATCTGTTTTGGAGCCTTTGAATTGTAAATATCTACAATACAATCTAATGCAGAGACAAAATTTGGCAGAGAATTTTAAGCGTCCTGATTTAAAAAACACCCAAGACTTAGATTTAATTAGACCGATTGTTCAAGCATTTAAACGTAATTTAGGATATTAAAATGATTTCAGTCATCCTCACTCATTATAATAAAGGTTTATTACTCAATAGAACCATTGAATCACTACAACCGCAAGATAAAAATTTACATGAAATTATTGTGGTAGATGACTGCTCTACAGACCCACAATGGAGCAAAAACAGTAAATATCTAATAGAGACTTATCCAAAAATCAAAATCATTCAAAATACAGATAATAAAGGTCCAGCTGTTCGCTTAAATCAAGGTGCATTTTCTGCAACTGGCGATTATCTATTTTTCATGGATGCTGATGATATTTTAGCACCTAATCGTCTCAATATGTTTTTAGCAGAAATGCAAAAGCAAAATGCCGATTTATGTTATGCAGAAAAGGTGAAAATTCACGATCTAAATGAAATTCAGAGGCATACTCTTGCAACATGGCAATCTAGCACAACACCTTTAAATTATGTACTTGAAAATAATATTATGCAGATGTGCGTTATGTGTACACGTGAATTATTTCAAAAGTCTAAAGGTTGCAATGAAAATATATTTATTCAAGATGAATCATTAGCTTTGAACTTATCCAAATATTCAAAAAAAATAATCTCTAGTGACTTACATAGTGTTTTTGTTATTTTAGATGTGACTGAAACAAAATCTATTCGTGGGGAAAACCGCCTATCCCGCCATCTAGAACAACAACACCATGATATGTTCTTCACAATTGATGATTTTATCCGAGACTATCCAGATATTGCTGAACAAAATAAAAAACTACTGATCAAAAAAGCAATTTCAACCTATTGGAAAAGTATACGCCACACACCCCAGCGAAAATTTTCAGACTTCGTCATTTACTTAACAAGTCATCTTCATCCAATTCAAACATGGAACAAACATCGGATGAAGCTTACAACTTACTTCAATCAATTAGATCATGTAAGGAAAATTAATAGCAGAGAAAGCAATTAAGCCCGCTTCCCCAATTTCATTCGTAATTTAAAAGCAAATAATGAATCTTTTCCGCTTATTTTAATACGTTGCAACTGCATAAAATCAGGCACTTTTCCATCTATGCCTTCTTGTGTTGTTACGGCATTACTATATCCTGCTTGCTCTGCTAAACGCACATCGCGCTCAGAATAAATACCGAAAGGATAGGCAAAACTATTTACAGATTTTTGTGTTAACTGCTCTAGCTGAGTTTTCGAATCAACCAGCTCATGTAAACATTCTTCATCATTCAGCTTATCCAAATTGGCATGTGTTAGCGTATGAGAACCTATTTCCACCAAACCAGAATTTGCTAAAAACTGCACTTGCTCATCATTAAGCTTTGGTTCACGCGCCAGCTCACCACTGTTATGGTGGGCTTTCTTATATGTTGACCAATCTCGATCATGCCGGTCTACCACTACATAAATCGTAGCTTTAGCTTGATGTTTTTCTAAAATTTGAAAAGCATTTTCCAAGTTATCTAAATAGCCATCATCAAAGGTAATCGCAACTGTTTTTTCTGGGTGATTCCCCCAATTATCCTGCAGTTCCTGCATAGTTACAAAATTAAAACCCTCTGCTTTAAGCCATGCTATTTGCTTTTTAAACTCAATAGGTTTAACCCGCAATTTATTAAACTTGGCACCATCAATATGCTCACGCACCATGTGATACATTAATATACGTGGTCTATTCCAATCTATTGCTGGCTTCCACCATGCGTACTTATAACTGAATGCGAACAACAATATAAATAAAACAATCAGAATATAAATCACGATTCAATCACAGCTACTTGATTAAAAGATATGTTGCCACACGCTCCGCTTCTTTAAAAGCAGGCGTAGAATATAATTCAGCAATTTGTCTAGCATTCGATACAAGTTTTTGATCAAGCAAGTGTTGTACCGAACGCGTAATCCGATCCTCTTTCACACGATCTATCTGAATAAGCCCTACTTTACAACCTGCGGTGAGTGCCTCGTACATCATAGATACGCTATCTTCAGTCACCCATACTGCTTCCGCTTTTTGCATCTCTTCAAAAATCCAACCCTGCGGCGTTTCTTCAACTGGGAAAATTTGCAATTGTGAAGCAAAACTTTGCTGAGCCAATGTCGCTAAAAAATCAGCAGGTGTACGCCTAGAACTTGTCAAAATAATGTCACACTGCATATTCTGCTGCACGATCTGCCCAATCGCAGACAACACCTTATCTGCATTCCAAACATGCCGTTTAGATGAACCACCTAATGCAATCAAAATACGGTTTGCTATGTGTCGCTGCTCATTTTCAATTGGATTCAGCGCACCTTGTGTAACAATCACATTGCCCTGTTCAGTAACACCATCATGTTCAGGAATAATCACATGATCAAACCAAGACAATGGAAAATTTGGCTTCATTAAAATGACAGTTTTCGCTTGCGGAAAAACCTTGCCCATCAAAAAAACACGGAATTGCGTATGACTGCCTACCCCAACAATATAATCTGGTGGCTGCGATACTGCTGCAAGTTTTTGTTTCTTATATGCGGCCAACAAACTCAACAGTGCTAACTGATCAATCGAAATTTCTTCAAAAGTGAGCTCAATATCTGTTTGCTTTTGCATTGCCTTAAAAAGACCTAATGCCTGAGAGCGATGACCAGCCTTGCCATCACTCACATATACAATATGCATAACCCAATTCCATAATAAAAAAAGGCGAAATAAAATTTCGCCTTTTAATCATATCGGCTTTACTTATTTTACGTAAGTTAACCAGTGTGCATATTTCGGATCTTTACCCTGCACTGCATTAAAGAATGTACTCTGGATCTGTTCAGTGATTGGCCCACGTGCACCACAACCAATCTCACGGTCATCATATTCACGGATTGGTGTAACTTCAGCTGCAGTACCGGTGAAGAATGCTTCATCAGCAATATAGAATTCATCACGGGTAATACGACGTTCTACCACGTCATAGCCTAAATCCTTAGCAATTGTAATGACGGTCTGACGGGTAATACCATCCAATGCTCCACCCGCAATATCCGGAGTGTGCAACACACCATCCTTAACCAGGAAAACATTTTCCCCTGAACCCTGACATACATAGCCTTGCGGGTCCATCAGCATAGCTTCATCATAGCCTGAATGTGCTACTTCCTGGTGCGCAAGAATAGACAGCGTATAGTTACCCGAAGCCTTGGCCTTACACATGGTCACATTCGGATGATGGTGAGTAAAGGAAGAAGTTTTTACACGAATACCTTTAGCCATTGCCTCTTCACCCAGGTAAGCACCCCAGCCCCAAGCTGCAACTGCCGCATGAATCGTATTATTGGTTGCAGCAATACCAAGTTTTTCAGAACCAATCCAGATTAATGGACGTAAATAGCAAGATGCCAGCTTATTTTCACGAACCACATCGATTTGCGCCTGCTCTAATGTTGCCTGATCAAATGGAACTTTCATCTGATAAATTTTTGCAGAGTTTAACAAGCGCTTGGTGTGGTCCTGTAGACGAAAAATGGCTGTGCCTTGTGGAGTTTCATATGCCCGGACGCCCTCAAACACGCCCATACTATAGTGTAAAGTATGAGTCAGGACGTGAATTTTTGCATCACGCCAGTCAACCAGTTGTCCATCTTGCCAAATAAAACCATCACGATCAGCCAAATTCATGGCACACACTCCAAATTTTTACACAGTCAGTCACTATCCAAAGCAAGTATTGCTGTGGGATCTATTAATCTTTGCCATAACTTGCAAACGATCTCGCGGGTATCGTGCCATTCCGCAGCATTGACTTGCATGGATTGATTTGCAAGTGCTAAACGGTGGCTCTCGGCTCGTTCACTGAGATAAGCCTGAATCAGTGCTGTTGCATCGTCACTGGATAAGTAACCGGCTTTCGCAGCATCTTCTAGGATTCTTACATTGTCGGAATAGTGAGCGAGATCCGGTTTCGCCCCACCCCATGCCAACACAATATACTGTGCCATAAATTCGATATCAACGATACCACCCGCATCCTGTTTTAAATGAAAAATTCCACCTTTTTTCTGTTCTTTGGAAGAACCCAGGTGGGCTTTCATCTTCTGACGCATTTTTAAAACTTCAGTACGCACAAATTTTTCATCACGCGGCAGAGTTAAAATACGGCAGCGTAACGCCTCAAATTTTTGTCGTAAACTGTCATCCCCAGCAATCGAACGGGCCCGAACCAATGCCTGATGCTCCCAAAGCCAGGCATTTTTTAATTGATATTGTTCAAAGGCTTTTAAACTGGTCACCAGCAGACCAGCTTCTCCAGAAGGGCGTAACCGTGTATCTACTTCATATACTCGTCCATCTAGGGTCTGAGTCGTCATAAGAGATATAAATTTTTGCCCTACTCGCATGGCAAACTCGAAACCGCTGATAGGTCTCAGGCCATCTGTATCCGCCTGTTCGCTCATATAATGAATAAACACCAGATCCAGATCTGAGCCATAACCCAGCTCAATACCACCGACTTTACCATAACCCACCACAGAAAATCCGAGATAGTCCAAGGAGCAGCGTCGTCCGTCAGCGTCTAGTGGATAACCATGTTTTTTTGCCACGATCTGATAGGCCAGATTCAATGCAGCAATAATAGAAACTTCAGCAATGTCTGTCAGGGCATCAGATACTTTCATAAGCGGACTTTCTGCCAGTACATCGCTGGCTGCTACAGCCAAGACATTAGATTTTTTAAACAGGCGCAAGGCCCGCATCTGGTCTTCAACCTGCTCAAGCTCAATGCGTATGAGCTGCTGCCGTAGTGAATCTTCAAGATCACGGCGTTTGGGCAACTCGAAGTCCATTGTGAGAAACTCATCCAGCAATACCGGGTAATGAGTCAGCTCCTCCAGTATCCATGGACTCACTGTGGCCATCTTTACCAAACGCTGTAATGCTCCCTTACTTTCAATCAGCATTACCAGATAAACCGTACGGCGCATTACAGATTCAATTAAAGGCATTAAACGTAGTAATGCAACTTGTGGTTTATCCGACTGTAATACTGCATCGACCAGATAAGGCCAAAAAGTTTTTAAACGTTGAACGGCCTTAGCTGGTAACTTATTCAAGGCGTGGCCATGCCAAAACTCATGAATCAGCTTTTGTGCATTGGAATCAAGCACACTCTCCAGCTCTTCTTCGAGATGCTGAAAGTTCTCTACTGGTGCTTCCCTGTCACGCTCCTGAATCAGATGTGCAAACTGGTAAGAGACTTTAGACCGTTTCTGATTAAGGACTTCCAGAAAACTCTCCCAGCTATCAAAGCCCAAGGTATCAATCAATCGCTGCCGCAGCTCCGGCTCAGTCGGCAGGGACTGGGTCTGCTGATCATTCAGTGCCTGAATGGCGTGTTCCAGACGACGCAGAAACAGATAGGCATCTTCCAGATCCGCTACAGCTTCTGGCTCAAGCAGACCTGATTCGCTCAGATGCGTCAAATTTGCCAGACACTGGCGTTCCTGTAGTTCAAGTTTGGAACCACCATAAATCAGCTGAAAAACCTGCACAATAAATTCAACTTCACGGATACCACCGGCACCGAGTTTAATATCGTCTTCGATATTGCGGCGCATGACTTCACGTTCAATCATGACCTTCATTTCACGCATGGCCTGAAACGCAGTGTAATCGACATAACGCCGAAACACGAAAGGACGGGTCATTTCCAGTAACTCTTCGCCCGCCCTTCCACCAGACACAATACGGGCCTTGATCCAGGCATAGCGCTCCCATTCACGCCCATGCTGGCTTAAATATTTTTCTAATCCTGCATGGCTAATGGCCAGTGCCGAACCATCTCCCCAGGGACGTAAGCGCATATCTACACGAAAGACGAAACCCTCAGCAGTGATATGCTCCAGCAAATAAATAATTTTCTGGCCCCACGCAATACAGAACTGTTGTACATCAATACATTTACGGCCATTGGTCTCGCCTTGCTCATCAAAGGCAAAAATCAGGTCAATATCGCTCGACAGATTAAGTTCCTGTGCTCCCAGTTTTCCCATAGCAATAATAATCAGGTCCTGGACTTGGCCCGAATAACCGATTGGTTCGCCATGCTTTAATACCAGTGGAATACGGGCGAAGGCCTTTGCTGCACAAATACAGGCATCAGCAAAATCTGAGAGTTCTTGTGTAAGTGTAACTACATCAGTCAGGTGGTTAGCATCTTGCCAGATCCAGCGAAACATGAGACGAGCACGGAGTATTCGGATCGCTCGCATCCATGCGTGCTCATCCTGAATTGAGTCAAGTACAGAAGACACCCGATCTTTAATCTGTTCATGTGATAGCGGGGTTGCAAACTGATCTACAGTATAATCTTGTTCAAGTTCGTTTTGATAAAGACCTAGTATCTGTTCAGCATATTGACTGGCTCTTAAAGTCTTTTGCAACTGCTTCGCGTTCATAAACCACCCTTCACCTGTATTTATATGTAGTTATAACAGGTGAATTTGGCTTTAGGAAAATAATTATACTAAATTTGTAGTGCTGTCTGACTTCGCCATATCAAGTGGCAAAACCGTATGCTGGTCAGTTGCTTCCGGCAAAGTAACTTTGAAAGTAGTACCTTCACCTTCCTTAGACATGACACAAATTTCACCTTTATTCAGGTCTACAAACCGCTTACAGAGTGTCAATCCCAGACCTGTTCCTTTTTCACCCGCCGTACCTTTAAGGCTGACAGTAATCCGCGGCTGAAAAATATTCGCTATTTGTGCTTCAGACATACCTAGGCCGGTATCCCGGATATAAATTTCCACCCCATCTGGGCCGGGCTGTGCTTGAATGGTCACTTTACCCGTACCGTCCATTGGCGTGAATTTTAATGCATTTGATACCAGGTTCTGGATAATCGAAGTCAGCATATTAATATCTGCATATACCTTGAGATCATCCGGCACTTCATCAATTAACTGAATGTTTTTCTTAATCGCTAGTGTATTAAGTACATCACGAACAATTTTGGTGACCTGCTTTAAATTGAAGTTGATCGGATGATAGACAAACCGGCCGCCTTCTGCCATTGCCCAGTTGAGCAGGCTTTCTAAAAGGTTATAAGTCGACTGTGCAGTATCATAAAGATAATCTGCAATATTCTGGATACTGGAGTCGTCAAGCGTATTGCGCTCTTGTGACAATACTTCAGAGAAACCGAGCAACCCATGAAAAGGTGCACGCAGGTCATGTGCAATAATCTGGAAAAACTTGGTTTTACTAAAATTTAATGCCGATTGCTGTTCATATAATTCCTTAAGTTCAGCATGCTCGAATTTTAACTCTAAATAGCGAACCAGACGTTCACAGTAATCTTTAACTATCTCAATATCTTCATTTTCAAAAGGCTCAGAGCTGTCATCAAAAAACAGAATCTGTCCAATTGATTCTTTATCAGTCTTGAGCATATCAAAAGCAACCATGCGCTGATGCTCTACACCCAAGTGACGAATATGCTGACAAAAGCCGTGATAATCAGAATGTTGCTGGTCTATATAAGGTTGACTATTGAAATAAGGTCCTAAATCTGCATCAGGATGGCTATGAAAAAGTCTCATACCCTTTGAAGAAAGATACCAGATATAAGGCTCTGCCTTAAAAGTTAAAATAGCGTTTTTACTTCTTAAAATACGTCGAGCAAAACGTAAACAGGATTCCACCTGGTTATGCGGTTCGAAGATACCCAGTAATAACGATAATTTACAAGCACTGAGCTGATCAGCCTGATCTAACTCTAATAATTGTAATGTCATGCTCGCCTCATTAAAAATATTGTAGGTAATAACCGCAACTTCAGTAAAAATCAGTTAAAAATAAATCTTTATTAAACAATTAGCAAACTTTAGACATAGATACAACGGCAATAATAACAATTAAGAAACAAAACATGTTATATACTGGTAAATATTTGAAATAAAGGAAATTATAATAATAGATATTTGGATCTAATTATAGTGGTCCCGAGGGTCGGACTCGAACCGACACGTCATCTCTGACAGCGGATTTTGAGTCCGCCGCGTCTACCAATTTCACCACCTCGGGAAGAAGAGTGGGTGTGTGTATAATAGCGTCTTTCCAAATGTTGTCAATGTAAAGTACTGACTGTTTGCCTATTTTTAAATCACAATAAAAGCAATAGCTGAACAAAACCGTATTTTTTCCATCATTAATCAAAAAGCACTATACTAGGTACAATTTTTTAATTGTTTTGTGTCATGCAACTTTCTGACTTTTCTTTTAACCTCCCCGATGAATTAATTGCACGTTACCCTCTAGCACAGCGTAGTGCTTCAAGGCTTTTACACTTAAATAGTGAGGGCCAATATAGCGATCGTCACTTTACCGATATTCTGGAATTGTTTGAACCCGGTGATCTGCTGGTCCTGAATGATACCAAAGTTATGAAGGCTCGACTTAAAGGCAGGCGTGCAACTGGTGGAGCAGTTGAAATACTGGTAGAACGTATTTTTGATCAGACTATTGCCCACTGTCATATTAAAGCCAGTAATTCACCTAAAGCTGGTGCAGAGCTGTTTATTGGTGCAGATGAGGTTAAAGTCACTGTACAAGGCCGCCATGAGAACCTGTTCGTTGTCGAGTTTTCACAACCGATTTTGCAGGTCCTGGATCAGCACGGGCAATTACCCATTCCGCCTTATTTTAACCGTGAAGCAGAGGCGATTGACAGCGAGCGTTATCAGACGGTATTTCACGATCCAGAGAAAATTGCCAGTGTTGCTGCACCTACTGCCAGTCTGCATTTTGATGAAGTCCTTTTAAACAAATTATCAGAAAAAGGTGTACAGCAAGCATTTGTTACCCTGCATGTAGGCGCTGGTACTTTTTTACCTGTTCGTAGTATAGATATTGAAAATCATATTATGCACAGTGAATGGTGTGAAGTGCCCGAGAATACGGTAGAGCTGATTAAGCAAGTACAGGCTCGCGGTAATAAAGTTATTGCAGTAGGTACTACTGCTACACGTGCACTTGAAAGCGCAGCGCAGGCTCATAACGGTAAAATTGAGGCATGGACTGGAGATACCCAGATCTTTATTTATCCGGGTTATCAGTTCTGTGTAGTAGACCGGCTGATCACCAACTTTCATTTACCGGAGTCTACCCTGCTGATGCTGGTTTCAGCACTTTCAACACGTGATTATATTCTGGCAGCGTATGAGCATGCCGTAAGAGAGCATTACCGTTTCTTCAGTTATGGTGACGCCATGCTGATCGATAAAACAGTGAACAGGTAAATAGTTATGCCGGTTGAAACTGTTAAATATACGCTACGTATTCATCGCAAGATCAACCGGCAGGTTCTGGATAATATTGCCCGGCTGTGGCAAGTGGGCCAACAGGCAAAAACCTATCAGGATATTCTAGATGGACTCCATCCCTGGGGAGATCATCCTGGCCTGAAATTCAATAATGTATTACCTTTCATACTGCTCGTTATAGCAAGTGGCTTTACATTATTTGGAATATTTTTTATACAGCACAGCCTTATTGCCGGATTAAGCTTTTTAACTGCCTTTGTTTTGGGATTATTTGCCTATCTCTGTTATGAGTCGGATCAGCCACTCACTGAAGTGATTCAGTTTCTGGAACAGCAGATACTCGAGAAAAAATATCAGCTCAACTTTCAGGAATTACCCCCTCATTTTCCAGATTCTACGCAGCCTTTTTTCTTTATCGCCCGGCTTAAAAACCTGTTTCCTGTATTTCAGCAGGGTTCTGTATCAAATATGCTACCTGTATATGCCAGTACCACCTGGAAAGATCAACAGGGCCGAGAGCGGCCAATCATGCTTTTTCAGTACGATTTCATCAATGAAATAAAAATCGCCGGGCAGGATACACAGCAAGTAGCGGTACAAAGAACGCAGAAGACTTTATGGGGTATCTTTGTTTTTGAAGCTCCCACACTTGGGCTGGCAGTAACCACATCCAATAAAGAGTTTGGTGCTCCGTATAGCTCTGCCTGGTATAGCAGTGACCTACAGATTAACCAGAAATTACGTATTTATGGTCTTGAACCGCTTGAGCTCGCTAAAACCATGACTCCAGCTATGACTTTACGTTTAGATCAGTTCTTTACACAACATTCTGGCGAGCTGCTGTTTCATCATGAACATCATATAATGTGCTTTTTAAACCGGCAGAACCTTTTTAAAATTCATACAAAAGCGCAAAATAGAGAAGATATCTCCAGTTTGCGCGGGCACCTGCGAACATTGCGTTTAGGCGCCTATGAAAAACTGCTAAATAACTTAGAGCAACTTTTACAATAAATAGACTTGAGGAAAATAATGATGGGGTTAGGGCTCTTTATTTTATTTTTTGTGGTTTTGATCATTGCAGTGATCTATATCCGGAACTCGATTGTCCGGCATTATAATGCTGCGCAGCGCGCCTGGGCAGATGTAGCCACCTATGAACGGCAGAAAGTCAAGGTTCTTGACGGACTGGTCCCACTAGTCGAACAATACGCAGGCTTTGAAAAAAGTACCTTAGAGCGGGTTACCGAACTACGTCAGCAGATTATGCAACTTAATCTTAAAAGCACTGATATCTCTCAGCTACAACGGGTAGAAAGCTTGAGTCATGAACTCATGCGTAATCTGAATGTTATAGTTGAGAACTATCCTGAGCTTAAAGCTAATGAAATTTATCTGCGCATGATGAATGAAATTGATGAGCAAAATGAAAATGTCAGTGCCGCTATCAGTATTTTTAACCGTAATGTGGAACTGTTTAATAATCATATCCAGATATTTCCGAATAATATGATCAATACGCTGACTACAGGTAAAAAGGCTATTCGCCCGTTTCGCGACCAGTCTACCCTGCAAAACTTTGACTATCGTCCAAACTTTTAAATACGCACCGCTTTGCAACATATCGGTCTGTCTAGTTTTTCATATGCTGCGGCTACATTTAACAGTAGAACTCCATGACAGAATCAAGGACAATAGACCTCTTTTTTATTTTGCACATCAGCGAACTGTTTTTTCGCCTTGATTTGGACATGGTATGAAGTTTGAAAAATTGGGTCAGTCGGGTCGTGCCCGCCGTGGCCGTTTAACACTTGAACATGGGGTGGTTGAAACACCGGTATTTATGCCAGTGGGTACTTACGGTACTGTTAAAGGCATGCTTCCACGTGATATTGAAGAAATTCAGGCACAAATCATTTTAGGAAACACCTTTCACTTGTATTTGCGTCCAGGCCTGGATGTTGTAAAAGAACACGGCGGTCTGCACGAATTTATTAAGTGGGATAAGCCTATTTTAACTGACTCTGGTGGCTTTCAGGTATTTAGTCTGGGCGCCATGCGCAAAATCAAAGAAGAAGGTGTGACTTTTCGCTCACCTATTGACGGCTCAAAAGTTTTTCTCTCACCTGAAGTTTCTATGGAAATTCAGAAAGTTCTGAACTCCGATATTGTCATGATTTTTGATGAATGTACGCCTTATCCAGCGACCCATGAAGAAGCGCAGAAATCATTGCAGCTGTCTTTACGCTGGGCTAAACGTTGCAAGACCCACCATCATGAAGTTCTGGACAATAAAAATGCGTTGTTCGGTATTATTCAGGGTGGCATGTATGAAGATCTTCGGGATGAATCACTAGAAGGCCTGCTTGAAATCGGGTTTGATGGCTATGCAATTGGTGGCTTATCTGTTGGTGAGCCGAAAGAAGAGATGATCAAAGTGCTGGATTATCTTCCTAACAGAATGCCGCATGATAAACCTCGCTACCTCATGGGTGTTGGTAAACCTGAAGATATTGTTGAAGGTATCCGCCGTGGGGTTGATATGTTTGACTGTGTCATGCCTACCCGAAATGCGCGGAACGGTCATTATTTTGTGACAGATGGTCTGGTCCGTATTCGCAACAGCAAATACCGTCATGATCAGAGCCCGCTTGACCCGCACTGTGACTGCTATACCTGCAAGAATTTTACCCGGGCTTATCTGTTCCACCTCGAGAAATGTGGTGAAATGCTGGGCTCCATGCTAGGAACCATTCATAACCTGCGCTATTACCAGCGCTTCACTCAAGACATCCGTGATGCACTCGACAATGATACCTTTGAAGCTTTTGTTGAGGACTTCTATACACGTCGTGGAATGGAAGTACCGCCTTGCCCTGAAGATTGAGAAAGCAGTATTTGCGCTCAACAAAAAGACAAGGTAAATTGCAGGTCAACTCAATTTAAATGTCATGACAATGGCAACAGTTTTAATATTTAATAGGAAATCGACATGAGCTTTTTAATCTCTACTGCTCACGCTGCGCCGGCGGCTCAGCAAGGCCCGAGCATGATGGCTAACTTATTGATGATTGCAGTATTTATTGCAATTTTCTATTTCCTGATCTGGCGTCCACAGGCCAAACGTGCCAAAGAACACCGTACCCTCGTTGAAAGTCTGGGTGTAGGCAGTGAAGTGGTTTTTGCCGGTGGCTTGATGGGCCGTATTACCAAGCTTGAAGGCGATTTTGCAGTAGTAGAACTAAGCCGCGGTGTAGATGTAAAAATCCAGCGTGCTAGTGTCATTTCAGTTTTGCCTGAAGGCACCCTGAATAACCTTTAATCATAAAAACAGTCGTGCACCCCGCACGGCTTTTTCATTTTAAGAAGACAGCAAATGCGTTACCCTGCATGGAAATATCTGCTGATCCTGGTGGTTCTGGTGATCAGCACCCTGTACGCACTGCCTAGCTTGTATCCCGATGAACCGGCGGTCCAGATTTCTGGTGCAAAAGCCGGCACTCAAATTGATCAGAGTGTGATACAAAAAGCAGAGCAAATATTGAAAGAGGCAAACATTCCGTCTCATGACAATACCTTTACCAATAACGCTGCCCTATTGCGTGTAGACTCTACTGATGCACAACTCAAAGCAAAAGATGTGCTACGCCGCGCTCTGGGTGAAGAATACGTTGTGGCCCTGAATTTGGCGCCTACTACACCTGAGTGGCTACAGAAAATTGGCGCAAAACCAATGAAACTGGGCTTGGACTTGCGTGGTGGTGTACACTTCCTGTTAGAAGTGGATATGGATAAAGCCCTCTCACAGCGTATGGAAACATCCGCGACCGACTTGCGCCGTCAGCTTCGTGAAAATAATCTCAAGTTTAATAGCCTGACTCTGAATAATAATCAGATCAATCTCCAGTTTGCACAAAATGACGACCGTGAAGCTGTAATGGACTTTTTACGCCGCAATGGCAATGAGTTCACCCAGCAAGCACTGGCTAGCAGTACTGGTCCTATGTTGCGCCTCACGTATACTGATGCACGCAGACAGGAAATCCAGTCATATGCTGTTAACCAGAACTTAACCACACTGCGCAACCGTATTAACGAACTGGGGGTGGCGGAAGCACTGGTTCAGACCCAAGGCAGTAATCGTATCGTAGTCGACCTGCCAGGTGTACAGGACACAGCAGAAGCAAAACGGGTACTTGGCCGCACAGCTAACCTGGAGTTCCGCTTAGTTTCCGACTTAAATGATCAGTATATTGATCCCTATACCGGGAAATCTAATGGCCAGCCGTTACCTCCTGGTACAGAACTGTTTGCTTATGAATCGCTAGACAGCGGTCGCCAATTACTGTTACAGCGTAACCGTATCTTGACAGGTGAACGGGTCCAAAATGCCTCTTCAGGCTTTAGCCAGGATACAGGTGGTGCTGAAGTTAATATTACTTTAGACAGTGCTGGCGGCAAACTGATGGCAGATGCCACCCGTAATGCTGTGGGTAAACGCATGGCTGTACTGTTTATCGAAAACAAACAGCGTATCAGCTATGTCACTGATCCGGTTACCGGCACACAGACCGAAGTACGTACACCTTATGCAGAATCTGTAGTGATTAACGCTGCAACCATTCAGGCCGTACTAGGGTCGCAGTTCCGTATTACCGGACTCGATTCTCCACAAGAAGCGTCTGAACTGGCACTTATGCTACGTGCAGGTGCACTTGCTGCTCCAATGTACTTTGTTGAAGAGCGTGTAGTTGGCCCGTCACTAGGTCAGGAAAATATCGACAAGGGTGTGCTTTCTACTCAAATCGGTTTCTTGCTGGTCGCTATCTGGATGGTGGTCTTCTTCCGTTTATTTGGTCTGATTGCCAACTTTGCTTTGGTTTTTAACCTGGCAATGACTTTAAGCATCATGTCATGGATTGGTGCCGCACTAACCTTGCCGGGTATTGCAGGTATTGTTATTACAATCGGTATGGCCGTCGATGCGAACGTACTGATCTGTGAGCGAATCAGAGAAGAAATGAAATGGGGGGCCTCGCCCAAACAGGCCATTGTGGCAGGTTATGATCGAGCCTATAACACCATTTTTGACTCAAACCTGACCACCTTCCTCGTCGCCTTTATCCTATTTGCGATCGGTACTGGTCCAATCAAAGGTTTTGCTGTAACACTCATGATTGGTATTGCCTGTTCGATGTTTACTGCAATTACGGTAACGCGTGCGATCGTACAGATCATTTATGGCAAGCGTCGTAACTTGAAGAAGTTGAGCATTTAAGGAGATCGATGATGACTGAGAATACTCAACCAAAGCAAAAACAGTACGGCCGTCCTGATAATGAGCGCGTTATCGACTTTATGAAAATTGCCTTACCGGCAGCTATTATTTCGATAATCCTTACTGTCGGTAGCCTGTTTTTTATCGTTACTAAAGGCCTAAATCTCGGGCTGGACTTTACAGGCGGTATCTCTGCCGAGCTGAACTATAAACAGGCAGCCAATCAGGGAGAAGTTATCCGTGCGTTAAATGATGCCGGTTTTAAAGATGCAGTTGTACAAACCTTGGGAAGCAATAGTGATCTCTTGATACGTATGCCCGCACAAGACATAAATGTTGAAGACCTCAACAGTACCTTGACTAAAGCAGCCCAACTGCCAAATAACCCTGCTGAAGTTAGCAAGATTGATTCGGTAGGGGGTCAGGTTGGTAATGAACTGTATGTACGCTCAGCAGGTGCAGTAGCGCTAGCACTTGTCCTGATGCTGATTTATGTCACCATCCGTTTTGAGTTTAAACTGGCAATCGGGGCAGTATTATCCTTGTTCCACGATATCATCGTGACAATCGGTATTTTTGCCATGATGCAGTGGCCATTTGACCTGACCGTACTGGCAGCACTTCTGGCACTTATCGGATTTTCGCTAAATGACAATATTGTAGTCTCTGACCGTATTCGGGAAAACTTCCGTAAAATTCGTGGTGCCGAGCCACGCGAGATTGTTAATATTGCGCTTACCGAAACCTTGCGCCGTACTGTTCACACCTCGATGACCCTGTTACTCGTGGTTATTGCCATGATGCTCATGGGTGGTGAAGGTCTACACTGGTTCTCTGTAGCCATGTTTGTAGGCGTATTTGTAGGTACTTATTCTTCTATTTATATTGGTACTTCATTTGCACTGTGGCGTGGTCTGAACCGTCAGGACTTTATCGTACAGGTAAAACCAGAGTTCGAGGATGAAATTCCATAATTTCATCCCGGAGCAATATTTCATTAAAGCCTATCTCCGGATAGGCTTTTTAATTCCGATAAATCTGAATACGCGGGAAAATAAATTCACCACAGCCCTGTCCGGTGCGCCAAGCGACGGTGATCAGGCTCTGGGCAACTTCAAAATGCTGGTAAGCAAAATACCCAAGAGATTCATGCTGCATCTGTGAGTTATCATACATGGGATGGACTCTGGTATTTATATCTTTCAGACTTAAACGGATGCCTAAACCACTGGCCTTTAAAATTGCTTCTTTCGCTGTCCAGACTTTAAACCAGTACAGCCTGTCTTTATCCATAGACTTCCAGGTTTGATATTCTTCTTCATGAAATGCATGTTGTGCCAAAGCATCCAGCTTTACTTGACGTTCCAGATCCTCAACATCAATTCCTATGTCCTGCTGCTCAGAACTGGTCACTAATGCATAGATTTTTTTACTATGGGTATGATTGATTGCCAGATTATGTTCTTTTAAGTACGGTTTACCGTGGCATGTACAAGCAAAACTTAAGGCAGTGATGGGCTGTCCCAGTATTTCACTCAGCAGACGATTTCGATAAGCGTAAATAGCCTGCTTACGCTGCTGGATTTGCTGGCGCAGTTCCTGTTGTGGATCAACCTGCTCGAAACGCTTCATAGCACAGATATCAACACGCAGCATATTTTATCCGGTTCACTAAATTAGAAGCAGTATAACGGTTCATGATTAAACAAAAAAACCCAAATTGAAATTTGGGTTTTTAAATTATGTTAAAGCACTATTTAGCTTAACGCTTGAATTTTTTCTCAGCTTTTTTAAATTTCTGGATATAACGACGGCGACGTGCAGCAGTACGCTCATCAAGCTGTGATTTACGTCCTTCGAATGGATTTTCTGAAGTTTTAAAATCGATTTTAACCGGTGTACCTTCAAGCTTATAAACTTTACGGAAAACATTTTCCAGATAACGGCGATAATCTGCAGGAGTCTTGTCGACCTTGTTACCGTGAATCACAATCGTTGGCGGATTTTGTCCACCCATATGAGCATAACGCATTTTAATCCGGCGGCCACCAACCATAGGTGGCTGATGTGCTTCGGTTGCATCATTAAGTATCTGTGTTAATTTAGCTGGTGATACTTTCAGGTGAGATGAATCATAAGCCCGATGGATTGAAGGATAAAGATCACCTACACCAGTACCATGTAATGCTGAAATCAGATGGATACGCGCCCAAGGAATAAAATCAAAACGGCGGTCTACATCCAGTTTACACTGCTTGCGATCATATTCAGACATGTTGTCCCATTTGTTGATCGCAATTACCATGGCCCGGCCAGCTTCAAGTGCA
The DNA here is from genome assembly GCF_002434085.1 of Acinetobacter sp. UBA6571. Classification (NCBI taxonomy): domain Bacteria; kingdom Pseudomonadati; phylum Pseudomonadota; class Gammaproteobacteria; order Moraxellales; family Moraxellaceae; genus Acinetobacter; species Acinetobacter sp. UBA6571. Next base: position 132,929 of record NZ_DJJJ01000067.1, read on the forward strand.
TAACCGATCAGGTGTAGATCCTGCTCTACCACGCCCTCACGGGCATCGAGCACCACTACCACTACATGTGCATCTTTCATGGCTTGCAAAGTCTTTACTACCGAGAATTTCTCGATCATTTCATCGACTTTACCTTTACGGCGTACACCAGCAGTATCAATGAGAGTATATTGACGACCATCGCGCTCAAATGGAATATAGACTGAATCACGTGTAGTTCCAGGCTCATCATATGCAACTACGCGCTCTTCACCAAGCAACCGGTTAACCAGAGTAGATTTACCGACATTCGGACGGCCAATAATAGCCAGACGCAGGCCTGTAGCTTTATCATGTTCTTCCGGATTCTCATCTTCAGGTACATCTGCCAGCACTTCTTCCAGCATCTGTGCCACACCGCGACCATGACTTGCTGCAACATGCATGGGCTCACCAAGACCGAGTTTATAAAACTCGACCACAGCTGCTTCTGCATGTACGCCATCTACCTTATTGGCTACCAGAAAGACTTTTTTGCCAAGTGTGCGTAGTTCACGCGCAATCTGTTCATCAGAGGCCAATAGCCCCGCACGCGCATCAACTACAAAAATAATGAGATCGGCTTCATGAATTGCAGTTTTAGACTGCTCTGCCATGTAAGAATCAATTCCCTGTTCGCTTTCGCCAATACCGCCTGTATCGACTACGATAAAGGATTTGTTTTGATACACAGCATCGCCATATTTGCGGTCACGTGTTAGGCCGGCGAAGTCGGCTACAAGGGCATCACGGCTCTTGGTAATCTGGTTGAACAACGTTGATTTTCCGACGTTCGGACGACCAATGAGCGCAATTACGGGTTTCATAGATTAACCTTTATTCAAGATCAGCCAGTTGGTCTGGTCTGAACATCAGAAACTTTGGAAGAAAATAATAGATCACAGATCTAAATAAAAACACGGGGCATTGAAATTTCAATTACCCCGCGTTTCAAAAAATACGGTTGGGTTTATTTTAGCACAAGCAGAGAAGAATTAACGATTCTGCCAGACGCTTAACGCTCCCTTTCTGGTAGAAACGTAGAGCTGCCCATCAATTACCTGTAGTGAACGTACTTCGCCACCGGTTTTAGAGCGACCTACCAGTTGCCCAGAGGCTGGATCAATCAAATGTAATACACCATCCAGATCACCAACCACCAGCTCTTGACCAAGTATCACTGGATTACTTAAACGACGGTTGAGCAGGCTATCATTCTGCCAGAGCTGTTCACCTGTCGTGAGATTAAATGCCGTGACTTTACCATCGTTCTGTGCAACAAAAACCGTGTTGTTAAAAACTTCCGGACGCTGTGTACTGCTGGCATCTTCACTCCAGACTACCTGTTGTGATGCCAGATCAGTTACAGTAACTTGCCCCTGATAACTGGTCGTCACCAAAAACTGGCCAGCCATCACAGGATCACCATCAATATCAATCAGGCGCTGCACATCCGAGCGACCGCTACTGACCGCTACACGGCGCTGCATACGCGGCACACCCGTTAATACATCCAAAGCATAAATATAGGCATTAGATGAAGCAATCAGTACTGTACGCGGATCAGCAGAAACTGGGGCTGCCTGGCCACGCAGACTAAACTGTGCATTTGGCAACCGGTATGCCCAGACCTCTTGCCCAGAGGCCAGGTCATGTGCAAAGACATTCCCATCATTTGCCACAGTAATAACACGACCAGCTTGTATCAGTGAGGGGCTGAGTAAAGCCCCTGATAACTGCGCAGTCCATAATTGCTTGCCTGTTGCCTGTTCCAAGGCAAACAGCTGACCTTTACGGTTACCAACAATAACCACGCCATCAGCTGCCTCAGCTCCGGCACTTAACCCTTGCTTGCTGACACGAGTCTGCCAGAGACGCTGTTTACCACGAAAAGCTG
>NZ_DJJJ01000053.1:0-23974 GCF_002434085.1 Acinetobacter sp. UBA6571
TGAAGCTGAAATAGCCCGTCGCGAACTGGAAAAGCCATTCAAGTACATCACTTTTAATGTTGAGCTCGTGAAAGAAGCAGAAGCTGCTCCTTCTAGCGAAGTTGAACGACGACGTGCAGCTGCTTAATATCTTCATCTGAGCCAAAATTTTTGGCTCAGATTTTTTTTCTTCTTAAAAATACTTATATTCCAATTTTCAATTAATTCAGGTTTTTACCTTAAATTATATGTTTACTTTTTTTTAACTCATAAACATCACCCGATAAAACAATATGGAAAAAACGGATGAATATCAGGATTTATTGGATAGTGAAATATGGTTAAAAAGAGTTCAATTGGAAAGAGCGTTTATAGCTATATCCTGTGATGAGCTAAAAACATTTAGTCAGTTTACAGGAGATTGAACAGATCACTGGCAACAAGATTTAAGCGTTATTGATCTGTAATGGTCAAGGTGTTGGGGCAGTCTCAATAATGAGGCTGATAAAAATAATCGAATTCTATTTTTTAATACATTGTATAGAAATTTTGATCTGTAGCGCATGAACCAGATTCAACAATTTGAGTGTCATCATTTTATATTTTGAAAGGAATCAGTATGAAGACAATAGATGCAAATACTGTAATTAACCGTGACAAACTTTCACCCTTGCAATGGGTCGTATTCACTCTGGGTTTTCTGGTCTTCTTTTGCGATGGATTAGATACTGGCATTATTGGTTTTATCGCACCCGCATTACTGGATGACTGGGGCATCAGTAAACCACAGCTGGCGCCTGTATTAAGTGCAGCATTAGTCGGTATGTCAATTGGTGCCATTATTTCTGGTCCAATGGCAGATAAATTTGGACGTAAAGGAGTAATTGTATTGACCACTTTACTGTTCGGGATTTTTACCGTGTTATGTGGCTTTGCCAGCACTACTCAGGAACTAATGATTTATCGTTTCATTACTGGTGTGGGTTTAGGAGCAGCCATGCCAAATATTAGTACGATTGTATCTGAATACATGCCCGTTAAACGTAAAGCCTTTTTAACCGGTCTGGCTGGTTGCGGTTTTATGCTGGGTATTTCCTGTGGTGGGGTACTTTCTGCTTATTTGCTCGAAAGCTTAGGCTGGGCTAAAGTAATTATTATTGGGGGAGCTATTCCTCTTATTCTTGTTGCATTTCTTCTATTCAAGCTTCCTGAGTCCACTCAGTACTTGATCAAACGTAACCAGCAGCAAAAAGCACAAAATATTCTGGAAAATATTCAGGGCCAATGTTTCGCTGAACCTGTCAAACTGGTGCTCACTCAAGCTGAAAACCAGAGCAGTGAAAGTCCAGTCAAACTGGTGTTAGGTAAATATCTTTGGGGCTCTAGCATGTTATGGCTTTGCTGTTTCATGAGTTTGCTGGTGTTTTACCTGTTAACCAGCTGGATGCCAACCATCTTGAAAACAGCCGGTTTTACCACACAACAGTTCAGTCTGATTGCAGCCATCTTCCCGTTCGGGGGCGTCATTGGTGCAACACTTATGGGCTGGTACATGGACAAGTTGAATCCAACCACTGTTATTAAATACTCATATTTAAGTGCATTTGCCTTACTGATTATTGCCGGTCTGGTCAGTTCAAATATCTTACTGCTTGGCATCACCATCTTTCTGATTGGTGCATTACTGGCAGGTGCACAATCTTCTCTGCTTCCACTCTCGGCAATCTTTTATCCTACTGCCTGCCGTGCCGTAGGAGTTTCCTGGATGCATGGAATTGGACGTATTGGTGCAATTTTAGGTGCTTTCTTCGGTTCTCTGATCTTTACATTTAACCTGAGCCTGAGCGGTATCTTCTTTATTTTGGCAATTCCAACCTTTATTTCTTTTATCGCATTAAGTTTAAAAGTTATGCAGGAAAAAGCAAAAACCAGACAGGCATTAAAACTGGAAGGTTCTGTCTAGAGTATAAAACTTAAAAATAAAAGCTGATTTAGATTTTTATCTAAATCAGCTTTTTTATAGCTGCCAGAAGTTTATAAAATTCTGGACCTTGTCTCACTCGGATTTTCACCAAACTCTTCTCGATATTCCTGAGAAAAACGACTTAAATGGTTGAATCCCCAATCATAGGCAAGCTTAGAAATCGAAAGTTTTCTGTGATGATCTGAACTACTTAAAATTTTATAGATTTGCTGTAAACGGTATTTACGCAAATAAGACATCGGGCTGGTTCCGTAGTAATACTGGAATTCTTCATATAATTTGGATTTTGATACACCAGCTAAACGCTGTAAATCATCAGCACAAATTTCTTCATGGGCATGTGCCACAATAAAATTCCGAACTTTGCTAATATAAGAAGGCTCCCGCTGCTGAGACAGCTCCTTCAATGCATGAGAATAATTATTTTCCTGCGATAAAAGCAGCGCCTTGATCACAAAATTCTCATAATCTTCAGACAGCATCTGTAAACCATAAAAACCTGTATATTGAGACTTAAGCTGTAAAAAGTTCTGTATATTTTTCCACCATGCTTCAATAAGCTGGCCCGAATCCAGACACATTTCAGGATTAAAAATAACAGGCTGCTCAACTTTTCTATTTAAAAGGTCTGCGAGTACCATTTGCAGGCTCTGTTCCGGAATTACTACCTGAATTTTTTTACAGTCTTTATCTATGACCAGGTCCTGTAACTCTGCATTTGAAACAATTAATCCTTTTGTCTCATGCGAAAGATATTTTGCCCCATGTACATTCAATGCCTGTTTACCATGAATCGGTAAACTGATGCTATAAGCTCTCAGCTTAGAAATATTAATTGCAACGTTGGCACCATAGCTGATGGTACCAATGGCCATATGTTTATGAGGCAATCTTAAACCGTCATAATGAAAATCAAGAGTATCACGACATGTTGTATCTAAACGGTGCTCTCCACAGATTTGGGACATCAAGCTTTGCGCAAAATCAGCTTTACGAGAATAATGATTCAAATCCATCTGTTGGCTGAGTGATTCCATATCCATTCACCTAGCTAAAAACATACTTGTTTTTTAAGCAATTCCTGTACCAGCTTTAATAAAGCTGATTAATTCACTCTACATTATCTGCCCCATAAAATAAAACTAATTTTTAGATTTAATTAAAACTATTATGATACTTTTAAAGTATAAATTAATATTATAAAAGCATAGCTTAAATAAAAAAATTATAGCTAAAATCAAATATATATTTATCTAGATGAAATTTAGTAATGATTCAAAGTTAATAACTTTTATAATCATTTTTAATAGTTTTACCAGCTCACACGTTAGACCATATAAATTATGAAATAAGAATCATTTTCATATATACTTTATGCTCAAAAACCCTTGATAAGCTTAAAATGAAAAACTATATTTTTTTAGTCGCCCTGATACCCAGCATTGTATTCGCACATGAACCTTATGTAGCGCCTCTAGCATTTTTCACTAAAAACACTCAAATACCTGTGATTTCCGGTTATGCGGAGGTTCCTTTTGCCAGTGAATATGCTTTAAAAGATGTGGTCTTTCATATTACTCAACCAGATCAAAGTCAAACGACGGTTACCCCGAATACTCAATTAAAATCGGCAACTGTTTTTGACTTAGCTTTAAAACTTGACGGAACATACTATATCTCGTCAAAAGTCTCCTATCCGCTGCAATATGCGCTTTATAACAAAGAATGGAAGATTTTTTATGATACAACAGAAGGAAAAGAAAAAAGTATTGCTGAGCGGGACTATGTTATTCCTGGTGATTTCAAGAAAACACCTCAATTAAAAAATGTGACTCGTGAGTGGAGTATTGAAACATATCTCTCGAAAAACAAACTGACTGAAGTTAAAGAAAAAATAGATTTTCCCCTCCAAGTCAAGTTTTCCAGTCATCCGAATAATATTAAGGCAGGACATCCTGTAAGCTTAGCAGTTTCAAAAAATAATAAGCTTTTAACTAAAGCAGAAATAGTAATAAAGGAAAAAGGTCAAAGTGAACAAAATACAAAAACTGTTCTGACCGATTTAAAAGGTAGAGCAAATCTGACGTTTCCAGCCGCAGGACAATACCTGCTTGAGATAACAGAAACTCAAAATCCTAAAGCGGAGCCGGTTAACCAGTACTATAAAATTATTTCTTTATCAGTAAACTAATTTGCAAACCCGCTTAAGGCTAAACTGGATCAGTTAGAATTGCCCGGTTTAGCCTTGAATAGATTATTCTTTTATGCGTGTTTATTAATTTTAATTAGATAGTGCATCAGTTTATATATAAATTTTTGAAATGAAGCTTTTATTCAATATCATTTTCCATACAAATCATTATGATAAAAAAGCTGGATGTCTTGAATACTGGAAATAACAGAAGATATGGAAATTGATGAAGAGCTCACTCTAAAAAAAATACAGATATTTCTAATGTTCATGCGCTATGGAAATTTGTCGAAAACTGCAGCAGAAATGCAGATCAGTACGGTTAGCGTACACAAAGCACTGCATTCTCTGGAAAGCGCGCTACGTTGTCCGTTATTTAAAAATGAAGGCCGTAACCTGATTCCCTTAAAAAGTGCTTATGTACTGCAAGAGCATTCACAAAAACTTGTTCAGGATATGATCACCACCGTAAATAAAACCCGTGAAGCCGCAGGGTTTGCAGCCAAAGTACTACATTTGGGTTCACTCTATTCACTTACAGTAAATACCATACCAAATGTGATTAGCGGTTTAAAATTACGACGCGGCGAACTTGATATTCAGCTTCTGCTCAGTTCCAATCTGGATCTGGTAAAAAAATTAAAATCTACCGAGCTGGATGCAATTATTGTGGCTCTCAATGACACCACAGATGATCTGGATTTTGAACGGCTACCTATGTTTCAGGACAGTATTTACTTGGCTGTAAATAAAAACTCTTTGCTCGCCGAAGAACATGAAATTGATCTGAGTTTACTTAAAGATGAGACATTCCTGACACTTTCAAAAGGTTTCGCAACCCGCCATGATAGTGATACAGTCTTTGAGAAGGCAGGAATTGACCCAAAAGTTTTTTTACAGGTTAGTGATATTTTTACTTTAATCAGCATGGTGAGTAGTGGTGTTGGTCTTGCACTGCTCCCCGGCCGTATTTCATCTATTTATGAAAGCTCAGTCCGTCTTATTCCTTTACAGGCGAAGTACCAGATTAAGCAGGAAATAGGTCTGGTCTTTCTTAAAAGTAAAGAACGTGATCCGAATCTTTTGGCCTTGATTGCAGAATGCCGGATGTTTGCCCAGCAGTATCTGCTTGAATAATTGAGCAACAGAGTTGATTTCAGCTATTGCTCATTTGAGGATGTTAACAGTTTTAGCCAAAAAGAGCATTTATTGTCAGGAAAAATACAGAAGGTCCAAGCAGACATCCCAGTCCTGTATAAAAAGTTGCAACCAGCGCACCATAAGGCACCAGACGAACATCTGTTCCAGCAAGGCCTGCTGCAGTACCGCTGGTAGTACCTGCAAGGCCGCCAAAAACCATGGCTGAGCGCGGGCTTTTCAGGTACATAAATTTTGCAAGTAAAGGAGTACCGACCATAAAGAAGACAGATTTGATCAGGCCAATTGCGATAGACAACGCAATAACTTCAGAACTGGCACCAATGGCCGTACCGGTAATCGGGCCTACAATATAAGTCATTGCGCCAGCTCCGATAGTCGTCATTGAAACAGGGTCTTTATATCCCATTACCCAGGCAATCATAGCACCAATTATAAAAGGCACTACACAGCCCAGTAATAGGGCAACAAAACCAATTTTCCCAGCCTTTTTCACTTCTTTCACATCAACTTCAAATGCTGTTGAAGCAATGGCAAGATCCCGAATCATGGCCCCACCCAGCAAGGCAAAACCTGAGAAAATTGCAATATCTGAAATTCCTTTCGTACCCTGCGTATATACACCAGCAAAGTAGGCGACGACCAGCCCTAACGTAATAGCGATAGCCGAGCTCTGCAGCTTACCTTTAGTCAGATATTTTGAAAGCAGATGGGAGACAAACATCATCAGCCCTGTCACTGCAAGCGCAGTGACTAGCGCATTTTTACTTAAAACTGCAATAAGTGCATCCATAATTTTTCCTTTTTAGTCCATTAATTCTGATTATTATTAGGCAGTCTTTTCTTTGGCTTCGATAGACCAGTTATAAGTTTCGTAATCACCACTCATACGGTTTAGGTAACGAATCACAAATACTGTGCCTATTAAGGAAGTCACCGCAACAATGATACCCACCATTCCGCCAGACAATGCAGCAACTACATTCTGGCCTGCCGACATTGCGACCACGATAGGAATATACATTCCTGACCAGTACAGCACTCCAAACTGGGTTACTTGAGGCAAATATCCCTTTTTCATTAAGATTTCTTTGGCCAGAATTAACAGGATCATGGAAATGGCAACACCGCCCACATTAGCCTTTACACCCAACAGCAGGCCTAAAGTATTTCCAAGATAATCACCTAACAGATGGCAGATTGCCAGAATTGCTGTTCCATATATAATCATTTTAAATTCCTCTATCCATTGAGCTACATCATATTGTTTTAACTAGATTTTACTTCAGCTTATCTGCTCTTTTTGCATTGCAGTGATCAAACTGTCCAGTTGAGTATTCTGAAAACATAAAACTGAACCCTCTTTAAATATTTTTCGTGCCAAGCCGGTCAGTACAGTGCCGGGTAAAGCTTCAATATGTAATCTGACTCCTCTTTCCCAAGCAGCCTGGACCGTACTCTCCCAGTCAATCATCCGGCTCATATTAAAAGTAAGGTCATCGAGTATCTGGGCATCTGTTCGCAGTAAACGTGCAGAGGTACCACTTAAATATTTAATTTTAGGTTGTGCGGAAGCTACTCCTTTTATATCGATATGTAGCTGTCTGGCCTGCGGTTCAAGCAATATACAGTGTGAAGGGACACTAACCGCCAGACGTTTTACGATTGCGCCGTCCAGACGTGCAAGGCTGGAAACCTGTTGCATTGCTTCCTCTGAACCTGAAATGACTATCTGATTGCTGGCATTGATATTGGCTATATATATATCTGGAGTTTTTATACGAACCTGTGATATCCATTGTTCCACCCTCATACGATCTGTGCCGATCACTGCTGTCATACCATATCCTTGCGGATAGGCCTGTTGCATTAGCTCGCCTCGTCTGGCCACAAGTTTTAAACCATCTTCGAAACTGATTACACCGGCGACGGTCGCTGCTGCCCATGCTCCAATTGATAAACCGGCCACGTAGTCTGGATAAATATTCTGTTCAGTTAGAAGAGCAGAACTAATTATGCCCGACAGATATAAACATAACTGAACTGCATAATTTGATCTGAGATTTTCAGGTTGATCCAGTAGCAGCACATCCTGTTTTAAAACGTCAGACGCCTGTTCAAGATACTGTTTCACCAGTTTATGGATTGGCAGCTCATGTAACATATTGATTTTTTGGGCGCCCTGTCCCGGATATACCCAGATCGAATTCATATTAAGCTCCTTCCAGTTTCCAAGGATTGAGCACTAAAACAGCCGCATTTTGACGTTTTAGTAAAATACTTCCTGCTGCTTGTGCCCATTCCTTTAATGCGATACCCCCTGAAGGGGTCTGAAGCTGTACATCTATTTTGAGTTTAAGGACATCGAGCTGCTGTAAAATAGTTCGTGCCTGCTCTTTTTCCATTAAGCACTCTGCACGTATTAACAGGTCTATATCACTCTGTTCTGTCACTGTTCTCAGACCGGTTGCCAGTTCAAAGCCTGTACTACCGGTATAACCCCAAGGTAAGCCAATACTTTCCATAACCTGCCCTACCAGTTCCAGGCTTTTCTGGAGATGGGGAAACTCGGCAAGGTCTGTTTTCACCAGCGCCTCAGGCTTGATATGTTGGGTAATCGCCTGAACAGGCATCTCGGTGGCATAGCGTAGGCTACGGCATTTTCCACGAATACCGACTGCAATTACAGCAGGACGGGTAGATGCACGGCGTATCACCACCGGCACTTCCCGTGACAATTCATGTGCTACCCACTCAGGCGCATCTTGCGGTAACATAGCCGGCGTCATTCCCCACAGCAAGTCATGTGGCTGCAGCTGAGTATTCATGACCATTGCTCACGTAATAATTCACGTACCTGTTTAGAGACATTACGATTTTCTGCATTCAAACGGTGTTTAAGGTCAGTCGTGCCCTGTTGCCTAATATTGATAAATGCATGAACCAGAGCCTGCTGGACATTAAACATGTCCTGGCCGGTAGGCTGGTCTGCATCACTGACTTCCAGCATGTCAGACAGTAATCCTAATGTGTTGTAGCTTTCAATGTCATACGCCATTGGTGGAATATTGGCAGCCAGTTGCTCCAGCTCGTCTACTGTACGTAATGTTACACGTGCAGCAGATTCCTTGCCCATGGCATGTACCATCACGCCAGAATCCTTTAATGCTAACATCCGGTTTGCCTGATAGCCATGAGCCAGAAAAGCACCCGACATTGATTTTCCAACCAGTAGGCTGACTACCGGATGTCCGGCCAGACGTGCACGTACATAACTGTCTACTGCACCGGCCAAAGCCTGATGTATCCCCAGCAATTCTTCACGACGCCCATAAGCCTGACTCGGCACATCGACAATACATAAAATTGCACGCTTATCTTTTTTTCCTTTATCGAGTTGAATAAGTTGATCTACAGCTTTTGCCAGTGACCATCCTTCAAGGAGTCCTACCTCTCCTTTACGTGCCCGTGGAAAGTGATTATGAATATCCGGTACAACTGCAAATACCCGCAACATCTGCCCGTCTATTTGTCCATCGGCAACCAGCAGAGAGTGAATGCCAGTTTCAATTTTCTGGAAGCCTTGGGTTAAAATTTCAAACCAGTGTTTACCCCGAACTGAAAACTTGATTGCGTTTATGTCCATATTCATGTCTGTTCTCCCTGATACAACGCTTGCACCTGAACAGGCAATAATTGCTCTGATGTATCTATTTGACTGAGTTTGGGCAGATAAAAAGAATAGTCTGAACTGCGATGCAGTTGAGGTATACCCCGCTGCATATAGTCAATCACCTGTTGTTTCATTTGTTCTCGGTCATCTTGTACATAAGCATCGACCAAGCCACTGGCAAAGCGCTGAGCCCCTCCGGTAATACTCCAGATAAAAGGACGGTCTTTAGCGTCATATTCCTGTATACCTGCTTCCTGTTCAATTACCTGTGGTCCGTTTAACCCAAGACGACCTTCCTGTGTTATGATCAGGTAACTGCATAATCCTGCTGCAATTGACATTCCACCGAAGCAACCCACACTTCCTGCAATAATTCCAATCACAGGCCGGTATTGTCTAAGCTCAACAATTGCTGCCTGAATTTCTGCAATAGCAGCCAGACCCAAGTTAGCCTCCTGCAAACGTACGCCACCAGTTTCTAGCAGTAAAATAGCGGCGGTCGGAATTCCCTGACGGTTATCTTCGATTGCCATTTCAAGTGCGCCAGCAATTTTGGCACCGCCGACTTCCCCAAGACTTCCTCCCTGAAATACACCCTCAATTGAGATGACAACAGTAGGTTGCTGCTGGATTAATCCTTTGATAATTACAACGCCATCATCGGCCTGCGGTACAATATTTTGCTTGGGCAGCCATGGCGACATAATTCGTGCAAATGGATCAAGCAGTTCACGCCCGCTGTTCGGGTCCAGAAATGACCAAGCACGTTCACGGGCATTTAATTCAATAAAGCTCTGCTGTTCTAGTAGTTTATTTTTATCCGGCATTTTCTATCTCCTCAAAGGCCTGTTCCAGCCTTAAACGGACAACTCCCGGTGTCGCTCCAAAATCGTGGATATCAATATTGACTGCTGGCGGAAGCTGGCTGGTAAATACCCGTTCAAACAGGTTATTCCAACGCTGACTGCTGCCATCTACTGAAGTTGTTACCCTGACTTTAAGCTTTCTTTCTGAACCGGGTTCCACCAGGATTTCCAGATCTCCTGAACCTACACAGCCAACTACAATAGATTTTTGAGGTACTTTTCCTGCATTAAATTCAAAATTTAATATTTCCATACTTGGTCATCCTTTAATATTTTATGGTCCATTCTGCTTATGCTATCCAGAAACAGTAAGGCTGCCAGTAAATCTGCTGCTCCCCCGGCCGACGCTCTAATGGCCAGTAAATTATGTTCTAGCTGTTGTAAAGCCTGCTGTCCTTTTAAGGTAGAACTTCCTCCTGAGGCCAGAACATATTTTGCACCGTCCTGCATCTGTTCTAGCCCGGAAAGGCCAGCTCGATAAATGACACAGGTATCTGTAAGCTGTGACATCATGGCAAGCAAGCTATCAAGCCGTGCATGACTTTCACTTATGCTTTTACTACGGCTCAGGCATAATTGCGGCCAACCATACTGAACTATTACTGGAAAACCTTGCTGGGCCTGCTGTTTGGCACCATTTATGCCATATTGCTGCCGGATTTTCTGGCCATGTGTTAATGCCTGTACTGGAATGAACCGGTCTTCCAAACAGGCAATTTTTCCGGCAAGCCTGCATAAGTCAGGTACAGTTAGTCTTTTCTGCTTTTCAAGAGTAAGCGCTGTAGCAGTGACCATTAATCCAAGTGACCAGATTGCACCACGATGCGTATTAATGCCTTGAGTTACCTGCAGCATTTGCTTCTCACCTTGACGCCCAATATGACCAATTTCTTCTCTTAATGACTGACAGACAGTTCCATATTTTTCTGCGGCCTGAGCCATTGCCTTAAACATGGGAAACAGGCTTTGTGCAGAATGCTCCATTAGCTCAAGGCTAAGGTCATCATGTGCACCACTGCCACGCTGGTCGACCAGTGCCGGCTTAGGAGTCAGATTTACTTCATCTAGTAATGCCTGGACGGCAAATTCAGCCAGCCGCTCGGCCACAGTCAAAGAAGTTCCGGTTAAAACAGCCATTATTACCAGCTCCTGAATTTTGCAGGTGGTTGATATAAGCCATCTGACCAGGACACAAGCTCTGCAATATTTTTGGCAGCTAGTAATTCGCGTGTTGCATCAGTACGGCGTATCCCTAGGTCTTCTGGAAAGACCACCAGACCTTCCTGACGCAGGCGTTCAGTTGTTTTAGGGTTATGATTAAGACCTATATCAGTTACACCTGCAACCGCTGCAATCATCTCTTCTCGTTCTTGCATACTGCGGGCTTTATATAGGTAGGCAATTCCTTCCTCAGTGAGTAAATGGGTTACATCGTCACCATAAATCATGATAGGTGCCAGTGCCATACCAGCTTTTTGAGCTACACCTACCGCATCAAGCGTATTTACAAAAGTAGGTTTCCTGCCTTCCTGAAAGGTTTCTACCATCTGTACAACCAGTTTCTTGCCACGAGCGAGATAAGTATCTGTATCAGTTTGTTCTGTGGTCCGCATGTCCAGCCAGGCAGGTGTGGCATGTCTGCGTCCACGAGGGTCATGGCCCATATTGGGCGCTCCACCAAAACCGGCAAGTCGGCCTTTAGTAACTGTGGAAGAGTTCCCGCTTCCATCTACCTGAAGCGTTGCTCCAATAAACAGATCTACTGCGTACTGTCCAGCCAACTGGCACATCATACGGTTAGAACGTAATGAGCCATCTCGACCGGTAAAAAATACATCAGGGCGGGCAGCAATATATTTTTCCATGCCTAGCTCGGTCCCGAAGCAATGCACACTTTCCACCCAACCAGTTTCAATGGCAGGTATTAATGTCGGGTGCGGATTGAGTGTCCAGTTGCGGCAAATCTTGCCTTTTAAACCCAGGGATTCGCCATAAGTAGGTAAAATCAGTTCAATCGCTGCTGTGTTAAAACCGATCCCATGATTTAAAGATTGCACTTGATGACGTTCATAAATACCGCGGATCGCCATCATGGCCATCAATATATGCACAGGCTTGATGTGTTTCGGATCACGTGTAAATAAAGGTTCGATATAAAATGGTTTATCTGCTACCACGACAAAATCTACCCATGAAGCAGGAATATCAACCCGCGGTAAATCTGTAACATCATCAACCAGTTCATTTACCTGGACTATTACAATGCCGTCACTAAAAGCAGCAGGTTCTATTAAAGCTGGAGAATCTTCTGTACTTGGGCCGGTATAGATATTACCCTGCCGGTCTGCCATAAAACCTGCTGAAAGTACAACGTTGGGAATAAGATCAACCAGTAACCGTGAATAGAGTTCAATATAAGTATGAATGGCTCCAACTTCGAGCAGCCCGTCTTCAATTAATTGACTGATTCTAAGACTTTGTGTTCCTGCAAAAGAAAAGTCCAACTTGCGGGCAATACCTTTTTCAAACAGATCCAGATGTTCCGGACGCCCAACGCTGGGCATAATCATATGCAGGTCATGCAGAATTTCCGGATTGACTTGTATCAGTGAGCGAGATAGAAAATCTGCCTGTTTCTGGTTATTTCCTTCCAGAACTACTTTATCGCCTGGTGTAATCAGTATTTCTAATACTTTTATAATATCTTCTGCCGGAATAATGCAGCCATCGGCATATTTTGCAGCCATTTCCAGTTTGAGTTGTTTTGCATGTCGACGTTTTGTCCATATACGTTCTTTATTCTGAACCGAACCTTCCATGAGGCTTTCCTTAATACTTATCTCCTGATCTATAAAACTCTTTTTAGTATGCAGGATCAATCAACCTGAAAGCAGAATCATTAACCTAAAGTTAATGATTCAAAACTGCTTTGGAGTGGCATGTTAAAAAGTCTAATTAAGAGAAGGTAGTTAAGTACTATTACTAGGCATATAATTCTTTTTCAGTTTCTCAATTATTTTTTATATAAAATAAATTTTTAATTTAGTATATTTCATTATTTATAGGATTAATTCAAATATTAAATTAGTTTTAAATATAATCTTCCTATGTTTTTATAATATCATGATAAATCAATGATACTTTATCCCATAAAGTATAATATCATTAAAATCAAAAACTTATTTACATATTATTTAATTTAAAATATAGAAAATATACTTCTATTCTGTATATTTTCTATAGATCAGAAAAATCCTCAATACTATATTTTAATAAAATCTATTTAGCTATAGGTTGAGCAGAAAGCGGCACACCAAATAACTGGTCAAAAATCCAGTTAAAGGTAAAAGTATAAAAAGGAATAATAACAATTAAAGAAGCATCTAAAATAAATGCTTTGAGTAATGTAATTTCCATCCACCAGGCAATAAGAGGAATTAGAAAAATTATTAGGGTGAGCTGAAACCCTATTGCGTGGGCTATACGCCGTTTCACAGTACGGGTACGCACCGTTTGACGTCTTTCCCATGCTTCGAACATCAGGTTATATACCAGATTCCAAAGTGCCGCCATACTGGTCACTAAAATTGCTAGAGGTCCAGTATGGCTTAATGTGCTACCAGTCAATAAAGCGAAACATAGCGAAGAAATTCCCATTCCGATGATTTCATAGCTAGTGATATAAACTACTCGACGTTTCATTCCTTGCATGAATGAGATTACCTGAACAAATTAATAAGATTCCCTATTTTAATTTCAGTTAGAATTATTGATAAAGTTAATAGCTTTCAGTTGAACTGATAACAAATGAATTTTAGTAGTGAAAATATTGAGTTATTTCTTGCTGTTCTTGATGCAGGCTCTTTTTCTGCGGCCGCACGAAATTTACGCAGGGTTCCGTCGGCAGTAAGCATGGGTATAGCCAACCTAGAGGCAGAATTAGGACTAATGCTTTTTGAAAGAACTCCACGCAAGGTTATTCCTACAGCTACGGCGCTGGCATTAGTACCACAGGCCAGAATGATTTCAGAGCAACTTAAGCAAATGACGAAGCATGCATGTGAACTGTCTTTGGGCCTGGAGAATATTTTAAAAATAGGTGTCGTTTCTGATGTAAATAACCGGAAGCTCTTGCTGGCTATACAAAAAATTGCCTCAAAATATCCCCTGCTTCATATTGAAGTTATTACAGCGCCACAGGATGATATTCTACATATGCTTTATGCAGAACAGATCAGTATCTGTCTGGCCAGTTCCGGTCAAAATATTAAGATGCAGGAATATTTGCAGCTTGTTACTACAGAGACAGTGGTAGCTACAATTTCAGCAAACCATGAATTGGTACATACAAATAAAGATGCAATTTTTATTGAAGATCTGATTAATGTACGGCAGATATTAGTTGCAAGTACCGAGCTAGACATAACAGATTTAAGGCCTGTGATAGGTGCTTCTTACTGGCGAACCAACCATCTACAGACAGCAATTGATATGGTGGAGATAGGCTTAGGCTGGGGTAACTTTCCTTTATCTCTGGTAAAAGATCTGATTGATACCGGCCGGCTAATCCAGTTAAATTTTAAAAATACACAGAATCAGCTCCCTATGCCGGTCTATTTGGTCTGGTTAAAAGATAAGGTACTTCCTAAAGCCTCTCGTGAATTAATAGAGCTGATCCGCGAAGACTGGTCAACATAATCACTAGATTAGATTAAATAGGAAAATTTTTTCTTGAACCTTATCTTTTAAATATAAAATTAATCTACTTTGACATGATGCCAAAGCCATAATCATAAGACCACATAGATACTGCATCTCTATTGTAAAGTGTTAAAGATAAACGGCAGCCTTGCTCATGGGCAATCTGGTACTCGTCACAGTAATCTTTCATTTGTTGGGGAGTGAGGGCTAACCATGCTTGCGGTTTAGCAGGAATTTCTTCGAATTTCACTTGGTCCCATACCAAACCATATTTCGGATATTTTAAGGTCTTCGTCGCTTTCGCATCAAAACCATATACTTGCTTTTTAACAGTTAAGCTCTCAGCCCACTCAAACATATAGGTTTCTTGATAATTACGTTCACGTAAAGGCGTTAAATTATAAATATTCTCTGTCATGATACTTGCATCTACATCAGACCGAGAAAATAACTGATCTCCTTGATCATTAAAATAATTCTGGCAAAAACTTTTAATTTGTTGATCATCATATTCTGCAAATAAACAATTTAACTGATCAAAACGCAATCGGGCATTAATCACTAATTGAGATTGAAGATCCCAAGGCAAAAGCTCGTTTAAATCTTGAGATGAATAAGTTGATGTTACCGATGAACCATATCCTTCATAACCCGGATAAACAAATACGCGTCTGCGCTGTCTGGTTTGTTGCTTGTTTTTTTCAATATCTCGTTGTTCACAATAACGATAATTCCACTGTGGAATCATAATATTGGGTTGCTGTACTTTTTCCAATCGATGACGATTGACTCGTCCTGCTGTTTGTACAATGGATTGCACACTTGAGGCATCAATAATGGCCCAATCAAAATCATGATCTCGTCCCACTTCTTCTACTGGTGTCGCAACCACAATAAAGGGAATATTTAAAGAATTAGATTTTTGAATGAGATCAATCATTTCATCATCTTGCTCGATCTGCTCATTACCCGTTTTTCTTTTCTTACCATCTTTATGACGTGTTAAAAGCTGATCTAAACGTTGCTCTTTATAAAATCTTGAAATAAGCCAATCATTTGCATGATAACAAGCAATATTTGCCTCAGGTAAATGATCTGATAAAAATTGGGCAAGTCGAATTGCATGTTTAATATTGGCAACCCGTATCAGCCCCAAAGAAATTTTCTTTTCTGTCTTTTTAAAATTCCATGCATGCGCTTGATGAAGTTGCTTTACTGCTTCTAATACTGACTGTTTCCACGATAAAACTGTAGTTTCAGGTAATGAAAGCAACTGAGCCAGTCGATGAGTTGGCTTAGAGCACAAGTGAATTTGCAAATCATCCAAATGTTTTTGATAATTTCCATTAAATTCTGATTTTTGATTTGACTGCTCTAACCATATTTTTGGTTTAAGCTCATTATCAATAATCGCAATGATTGATTTTTTCTTATTTCCATACAGAGCCGCCCGCATCTGTATGCCTGACTCAAAGGCTCGATGAATTGTTTTGGCAACGGTCAGTGATAAAGTTGCTGAAGAACAAATCACGTTTCGACCATACAAAGCAGCGAGCTGAACTAAACGCAACACGGCAATGAGGGCTTGAGGTTCATAGCCATCCACTTCATCTAAAATCAGGTCACTACTCATTATCCTAAGTAATGCTTTAACGTGATGTCCTTGTCTATGTGGTTCACCCGCTGCAGTCAGATAATCAATCGTTGACACCAGTAATGGTGAAGCAAGAATAGTCGTTTCCTTTTGATCTAAAACTTTACGTCCATTTTTTTCAACCGTAAATAATGGATGTAACCAGTCTGGTAAATCGCAGTCTTCCCCCCAGGCATCAAACATAGGTTCCGGATGATTTTCATCTTCATCCAAGAACTCAATTTTCTCTTTACTTTGATCGAATAAAGTCTGGGTAACCGTATTCCCGATAATCACAGCAATTTCATCTTCCGATAGATTCATCGATGTTTTAAGTGCATGCCCAGTCTGCAAAGTTAGAGAACGCAAATTAAGCGCAATCGCTAATCTTGGGTCATCTGGTCGTAAAGTACAAGCAGCGCGCAAATTCATACGGGTTTTACCGCTTCCTGTCCCTGCAATATTAAATACTAGTGCCGGTGTTTCAGGATGCTTCTGTATATTTCTTTGCAAGGCATTTGCTGCGATATTTTGCCATTGGAACCGCGGGTGAGTCGTTGGCTGGCAAATATATTCAACGGTTTGTTCAGATAGACCAGATAAACTCAAATCAGTCATCATTTGAACTGCGATTCGTGAAGCGCGATCTCCGACTTGGTGTAAATGCCATTCTAGTGGTTGATCTTGTAATTTGGCTTGCTTGTCTTGGTCTATAGTTTTAAGCTTTGTATTTGCAAATAACGATACATTTTCAGGCTTTTGCAAAGAATATTGTTGTGCCGAGACAATATGATCTGCATGAATCAAAGCTGCTCGTGAATGTAGTGCTAAGGCTTTCCAGTATAAAAGCTGGTCTGTTTTTTGTTTTGGTATTAATGCAGTTAAACGTTGCATACGTTTTTGATGGCTTTTAAAAATAGAGTCTGGCAATTCACCGGCACAGCTCATTTGTTCACGGCTTGGAACTAATGTTCGAACATGATTTTCATAGTGAGGTAATGCGAGTGGATCATTTTTTAAAGCTTCTTCCACGCCTAATAACCCATGATGCGTAACAACCAAATAATCGACTGCTTCTAATTCGTTTTGGACTCCCTGTTCAATTTCTTGTCGATCACCTAAAGTAAATTTATCTAAACCTTTATCTAAATTCTTCCAGGCAAGCTGCCAGTCCCATCCATTTTTTCTGAGTTGTTGTAACAGTTTTAAAGACAGCCATTCATGTCGAATGTCATCTTTAATTTTTTGCCCCGCCATTTCTGGACTTAATTTTTTCTGAAAATGTTGTGAAGCTTTACCAATATCATGCATGTCCCCTGCTGCACCCGCCAATAAGCTACTTACTTTGACCCATTCATCCAGCATCAGTAATTTTTGCTGTTTCTTGGTCGATGCAACCGGATAGGCACCGTCGTGTGCAAATTTATGTTTTGCGCCCACAACCCATGCAAGCTTCATTCTTCGCACACCAAAATTAATGTACGCAGCTACCGCAGTTTGTCGGGTTGCCACTTTTTTGAGTGCACTACGAATTTCTTTTAAGCCATCCATGGTCATGGGTGCTTGCCAAGATGAATGTCCTGTACGAATCGCATAGCTATCCAAAATCGCTCGAGTTTTCTTTAACGCTCTTTTTTCACAAGCTGAGATGAGAATGACGTGCATAGTTTATTGTTAAAATTTAAATGTAATGAAAATATAATCTCTTGTTTTAAAAAAGAGAAAGTTCTGATAACAAGATACGATCTTAGAACGACAGTTTATGTCGTTTTGAACTTATATTTTAGCTTATCTGTACTTAACAAATAGTTGCAAGCAGTTACCGCTATTTCTGTATAATCTTTTTTGTCTGCTACTGTATAAGTAGTTGAGAAAGAGACTAGATTCTTGTTTAAGAATTATCTCGTTGACCATCGCTTTAGATGGATTACTTTTTGTTACATCTAAAACTCCAATGAATAACAATAACATAAATTCAAATAAAAAATAACGCCCGAGACTAGATTATTGTTACATTATTAATATAAAAATTTAACTAGTCATAATGAGTTAGAACTGAGCAGCACAAAGCATCTCAACTCTTTTGTGCTGCTCTTCAAGTTAACTCGTATCAAAAGGAGCTCACTCATGAGTAATCTTATCACAGAACATATAAATCCATTGTCAAATCAAGAAAAATCATCACCTGATTTTTCACTGAGTATGTCAGCAAAACTTCTAAAGTTATCTCCTAAAGTATTTATTGAACTTTTATACAGGAATAAATTTATTTTTAAACGAAGTAAGCAAACTGCATGGGAGTCATATCAAAATATTGTAGATAGAGAAATCTTATGCCATCGAGTAATAAACATAAAACACTCTACAGGCATAGTAGTTCCACATTTACAAGTTAGAGTCACTTTAAAAGGTCTAACATACTTTAAGAATAGATTTTGCTCTTAAATCTACGAAGATATTATTGCGACATTTAATGTCGCAATAATATTCAGTATTTATTTAATTTTTAAAATAATGTGTTAAAAATTGGCTAGATAACAAAAACGGGGAAGATAATGCCTGAACCACAAACTGATATTTTTATAAATGCCTTAGAAGAATCTGTGCACTTTAGTTTAAAAACGATTAACTCCAATATTGAAAAAGGCGGGATTCGTTTAAGTAATCAACAAGCACTTGATTTACCCTATCTCAGTGCTCGAACTTTATTAAATGAAGACTTCCTGATTCCCACTGATTATCAGGCAAATGCAGGTAAAACGGCTTCTATTTTTAAAGTCGTAAAAGCAGCCATGATTAATAATGACATCCATTCAGAAGAAGCTGAGTTTCAACAACAAGTGGAACAGCTCAAGCCATCCATTTCATCTATTTTTAATGAGCCGTATCAAGCCGGTACAGAAAACATTGATATACGTATGCGCCAGCTTTTAATTCCCAAAAATGGTGAATATGTTTCAGTAAGTCCACTTACTGCTGCTGGTGTAAATTATCTTGTGAACCAAGAAGTTGATGCTGTAAATGAATTACGCAAAGAAAAAGACAGTGAATTTAACCGCATTCAAACTGCTGTTTTTGGCATAGGAGGAGCCAATCCACAAAATGTGGGAAGCCTAGTGCGTTCAATGCAACGCCCTATTACAGTTGATGCTCCTCAAGCAAGTGAAAAAGTACGCCAAGCCTTAGCGATTTTCTATAACGGATTTACGATACGACTATCTCGTAAAATAAAACTGCTTAACGGAACTAAACGAGCAAAAGAAGCGATTAAAGAATGGTCAGAAATTTTAAATCGCCAACTTGTTATCACCGCGACGAATACCATTCAAAATTGGCATGACCTCGAGATTTTCGCTCCTTCGACCAATCGAGATATTCGAGATCAGGAAGTTATTTTCCTGAACATCCTTGCTAAAGATGTCTTAAGACAGGCGACTTTTCAAAAAAATATTTTAGAAGAAGCTGAATCAATTTTACCAAGTAGGGAAGAAATTGAGCGTCCTTCATTCTGGGTTCATCCGAGCCTTCCATTTGTTTTGCAAGGTTTGATTGACCCAGAGCTAAGAGATGATCACTGGAGAATTAAATTCTCCGATTATCTTGCTAGAAAAATCACCAATGAAACCTTTGATATAGAAATAAATAATGAAACTGTATCAATTAGCCTAGATAGCAATGCTGAAGGTTATATCGCCTGCCGCTTACGGGAGATTGTTCGATGAGTCGTTATGTCGTGATTCCTCGTATGCGAGTACAAAATGCAAATATACAAACCAATGGCCTGTTATTAGGTGGTGTGCCTTTGTTTGCAGCCAATATGTTTGCACATCATTTAGCAAGACAATTAGGCATTCAAGAAGAAGGTATTATTTATATTCATCATGACCAACAGCGTTTAGGTGGGCAAGCCTATGGCCGCTTTACGCCTGCTCAACGTCGTGGTGCCGTGTTTATTGGTAAAAAGGACTATTCTTCTAAAAATAAATACGCGTTGTCTTTACAACCAACCGCATCTTGTCATTTAGAGTTTAGCCTTGTTATCAAATTTTCTAGCTCCCGGATTAGTCCAGAAAAACTAACAAACATACTTAAACGTAGCCGTTTTGCTGGTGGACAAATTATTGAGTTCTTAGACATTACCACCCATGCTGAAAATGAATTAGAAAATGCCTTAAAGAAAATCAAAACTGGATTTGCCATTTTAGATCGACAAGATTTGCTTATTGAATATCAGCAACGTAAACAAATTAATCGAGTTCAGGCATTTACCCAACTGTTGGCGTTAAAAGCAGATGCACTTAGAGCTTTCTTTAATGACCAAAATTTAAGTTGGATATCGGCAACTAATTTGGGGTACGCCCTACTTGAGCCACTCACAGACCAACGAGCTGGTATTCGCCAAGCACAAGATCAGGAAACTACAGCACATGCCTATGCAGAACCGCTTACCGGCATTGTTCAGTATTTTTCTTTAGGCGAGATTCTAAGGAGAAATACTGAGGCCGAGGATGACAATTGGCATAACTTGCAAAAATTATTGTGGACCTACCACTGGCCGCAAGACGACATTTTTCTTTTAAAACAAAATTGCATTAATGCATAACTCATTTTTGAATATAAGGAATTTTTCACATGACAATGTTTAAAAAATTACCGGGCAGCCTTTCTTTACAACGCGGCACAGTGGTAAGTGATGGGGCTTTTTTTAATTTATTTGAAGATGGTAAACAAGAACCTTTACACATGATGTATCACGGTATTCGAGGCACTCAAAATGTCGCAGGTAATAAAGAAAAAGGAGCAGCAACAGGTAATTCTCTGGCTCGCGAAGTCACCAATATTCAGTTGACCGAATCTGCAAAATTACAACCTAAAGCCAAACTTTTGGTGAAATGGTACTTTCGTTTTATTGACTTGAGCTATGTACTGTTTGCAAGTGCTTCTAAAGCTGGTGCTGACAAAAGCGAAGAATATAATTTCCGCCAAGCTTTCTTAAGTTTTGTAAATCGCGCCAAAGAAAGCGATGGACTTAAAGAAGTTGTGCGTCGTTATGTACGTAATATCGTGAATGGCCGTTGGTTATGGCGTAATCGTATTGTCGCTGAAAGCATTACCATTCAAGTGACTGCTCAGGACCACCCTGAAACATTGAGTTTTGATGCACTTTCTTACAACCTTAAGAGTTTTGATCAACCGTCTGAACAAGAACAAAAACTAGCAGATATTTTGTTAAAAGGAATTACAGGTGAATCCACAAGTGCTGCCTTGCATATTGAAGCGATTGTTGACTTCGGAATGGGCGGTGTAGAAGTTTTCCCTTCTCAAAATTACCTAGAAGAGAAACCAAAAGGTTTCTCCCGATCTTTATATCAATTAACACCGAAAAAACCAGACCACAAAGCCAATGACAACCAATATCTAGGTCAAGCTGCATTACGTGACCAAAAAATCGGAAATGCACTAAGAACAATTGATACCTGGTATCCACTGTTTAAAGAAAACGATGAAAAGCCAATTGCAGTAGAACCTAATGGGGCAAATTTAGAAGGACAGATTTTCTATCGCGTGGGTAAAGATAAAGTTTCTGCATTCGATATTTTAAAAGAAATTGATGAACTGGATGTAAACAGCGACAAAGGCATGTTCCTGATTGCATGTTTAATTCGTGGTGGCGTGTACTCCGAGGGTGAATAATGATGGATGCCAATTACTATCTGGATATCCGTGTTCTTGAATCATCAGATGATACGGATTTAAAACTTGGTCATATTCGTAATCAAATTTACACCGTGATTCATGGTGCATTTCGAAAACTACCTGCGCATTACGCGCTTGCGTTGGAGATATCCGATAAATTGAAAGCGAAGCAGGAACAGTTTGAAAAAAAACATGGTCGTTCAGCTAAACCTAACTTTGATATTTTGCGAATTTTTGCAGAAAAGCAGGATGATTTAGATGAGTTAATCGAGGCAATTAAAGGACACTGGAAAATTCGCGACTATACCGTTTTAGGTGCCGCAATTGCTGTTCCTACTGCCAAAATTTCTGGTTGGAAAAGTTATCGTAAGTTTCGTATTCCAACTCAGAAAACTGAACGTACAAAGCTTTCTCATCAAAATGAACCTTTAAGAGATAGACGCTTAAAAACTGCCAAAGGAATGCCCTTCTTTCAGGTGGTCAGCAGTACAGGTCATGGTTTTACAGTAATTATTGATGTGCAGGACAGCGAAAATGCGGGATACGGACTACCAGATAGCTATGGGCTTGCTCGTAAGGAAAGTCCTTTTGCCCTACCCGTTTTTTAAGGAAATATAATATGAGTCAACTCCGTCAGGAACGCAGCCGCCCACTTATGCTTTCAAAGCGTGCCTGCGTTTTTTATTTAGAGAGAGTTCGTGTCGTTTTAAAAGATGATCGAATTGTTTACTTGACGGAGAACTCACAGCCTGTGGAATATTTTTATAATATTCCAGAGAAAAACACAGCCTTTTTACTACTTGGTAAAGGTAGTTCATTAACAGATGCGGCTGCCAGACGTTTAGCAGAATCTAATGTCATGGTTGGGTTTTGCGGTTCTGGCGGCTCCCCTTTATTTTCATCCTTAGACTTAACATTTTTAGCGCCTCAAAGTGAATATCGTCCCACTGAATATATGCAAATCTGGATGAAAGCATGGCTAGAAGATGATGCACGATTACTCATGGCAAAAATATTATTACTCGAACGTATTGCCCTCGTATCACAATCATGGAAAAAAAATTTTGATTTGATTCAATCTGGTATTTATATTGATGAGAATGCTTTAAACACATTTAAACAAGATATTGATCGTTCAGAAAATCAACAAGAATTACTTGCAGCCGAAGGTCGTTGGGCCAAAACGTTATACAAGCAACTTGCTAAAGGCTTTGGTGTTGAGTTCATTCGCGATGAAGGAAAAAATTCTCATGATACTATTGCTGATATAGCCAACAGTTATCTCGATCATGGAAACTATATTGCCTACGGCTATGCGGCAGTTGCTTTAAATGGAATGGGAATTAGCTTTGCTCTCCCTATTTTGCACGGTAAAACACGTCGTGGGGGTCTAGTCTTTGACCTAGCTGATCTAGTGAAAGATGCTTTTGTGATGCCAATTGCTTTTACATGTGCAGCAAAAGGATTAAATCAAAAAGAATTCCGAATGCAGCTTATTGAAACATGCCAAGACAAAGATATTTTAGATTACATGTTTGGCTTCATTACTGACATATGTAGTAAAATTAAATAAAATCATATAATTAAGTTTTATACTTTATAACGAAGTATTTTCACTCATTAAAAACTTATATAATTGATTTCAAGAGTTTTGTTTTAACTTAACTCTAGTTCGTCATCGCTTAGATGATTTAGAAAAAAATGCCTGGGAATATGAAAACTCACCGACAGTTCGTCATCGCTTAGATGATTTAGAAAAATGATGGTGTAAAGCATGTTGAATTCCGCATGTTCGTCATCGCTTAGATGATTTAGAAAAGCATTCGCCTAAGGAACCCCCATGAGCAAAGGTTCGTCATCGCTTAGATGATTTAGAAATAAATTGATATTGCTCACATATAAGTAGCGCTGTTCGTCATCGCTTAGATGATTTAGAAATTGCGACTCAACTTCGGGACGGTGAAACAAGAGTTCGTCATCGCCTAGATGATTTAGAAATTGCCACTAAACTTCGTGACGCTGAACCAAGAGTTCGTCATCGCTTAGATGATTTAGAAATCTCTCGCTATGTTCACCGCGTTCCACTACGAGT